>NZ_JAWDJI010000119.1:0-20525 GCF_032465655.1 Paenibacillus sp. 3LSP
AATCTCGATTTATTACTCACTCGTTGTTCAGTTTTCAAAGATCAACTTCGTTATCGTCTTATCGGCGACAACTTTTATAGTATATCATATCCGGCGTTATCTTGCAAGCATTATTTTTAATCTGCGATTCTGAGCTGAAGTTCATAATGCCCACGAATAACGACCGGATTTATAATATATCATTTTTTCAAGACGACTGCAACCCAAAACACTCGATTTTATCCATCCAATTTTATCCATACTAATCCACTGCAATTAGCCGCAACTCCCTCATGCATCAGTATGACTTTAACTACTTCTGATTGAAGTAAATAATCATTAAATGCAACGGCTCAGGCATATATTGAAGCCAACCGTCTAAGCACCAGAAGTTTTTTTACGATATCAAACCCCAATCCGCCTCGAATAAAACAACAAGCCCAGCCAAAGCCGGGCTTGTTCTCGTCCAAACTCTTATTCCGCAGAACGCATATGCGGGAACAACAGCACGTCACGGATGGATGCCGAGTCAGTCAACAGCATCACCAGACGGTCCACCCCAATACCCAAACCACCAGTCGGAGGCATCCCGTACTCGAGGGCACGGATGAAGTCCTCATCCATTTCATGCGCTTCATCGTTACCTTGTTCACGTTCAAGCAATTGCGCTTCGAAACGTTGACGCTGGTCGATCGGGTCGTTCAGTTCCGTAAAGGCATTCGCATGCTCACGGGCTACGATAAACAGCTCAAAGCGATCTGTAAACCGCGGATCCTGCTCGTTCTTCTTCGCGAGCGGCGAGATCTCAACCGGATGTCCGTAAACGAACGTAGGTTGAATTAATGTTTCTTCAACAAATTGCTCAAAGAATGCGTTCAAAATATGACCATACGTCATATGCGGCTCAACTGGCACATTGTGCTCCTTCGCCAAACGATGCGCCTCTTCATTGCTCATCTGCACGCTGAAATCGACGCCGGTTACTTCTTTAACTGCATCAACCATGGACACACGGCGCCATTGCGGCTTCAAGTTAACCTCATGTCCTTGGTAGTGTACCACTTGAGTCCCGAGCACTTCCTGCGCGATATGGGAGATCAGGTTTTCTGTAAGTGCCATAATATCTTTATAGTCGGCATAAGCTTCATACAGCTCGATCATCGTAAATTCCGGGTTGTGACGCGTCGAAATCCCTTCGTTCCGATAAACCCGGCCGATTTCATAGACTTTCTCCAAGCCGCCAACGATCAGTCGCTTCAAGTGAAGCTCGATGGCGATCCGCATATACAACTGCATGTCCAACGCATTGTGGTGCGTAATAAACGGACGGGCAGCCGCACCGCCGGCAATGTTATGCAGCGTTGGCGTTTCCACTTCCAAATATCCGAGGGAATCCAGGTAACGGCGCATGGATCGGATGATCTGCGAACGCTTGATGAACGTCTGCTGCACTTCAGGATTCACGATCAAGTCGACATAACGCTGGCGATAACGCAGCTCAACGTCTTTCAAACCGTGATATTTGTCCGGCAACGGATACAACGACTTCGACAACACCTCTAAGTCCTTCACCTTGATCGTCGTTTCACCAGTTTTGGTTTTGAACACCTCACCCGTTACCCCGACGATATCCCCAAGGTCCAGAATGCTGAACGCCTGATACTTCACTTCAGGCACGCTGTCTTGACGGACATAAATCTGAATTTTGCCAGACAAGTCCTGCAGGTGCGCAAAGCTGGCTTTCCCCATGACCCGCTTAGCCATGATTCTTCCAGCAATGGTCACCTCGACGCGCTTCTCCTCCAATTCTTCCTTGGTCAGCCCGTCATATTGCCGGAGAATGTCCCCCGCCATGTCGGTGCGTTCAAATTTTTTGCCAAAAGGATCGATGCCAAGCCCGCGCAGCTCGTCCAATTTATCACGGCGAATTTGCAGCAGCTCGCTGACCTCCATCGCTTCCTGGTTATTCATCTCTTCGCTCATTACCCTACTCCACTCCTTAATCCAGCTGAATTTGCTCGCCGACAAAAGAAACAGTGAAAGAAGCCTCCGCTGGGGAAGCTTCTTCTCTCGCTCATTCCGCCTTACTTCTTAATGTCTACGATTTTATATTGAATCACGCCTGCCGGAACGTTAACGTCTACGATGGCGCCTTTTTTCTTCCCAAGAATGGCTTTGCCGACAGGACTTTCATTCGAAATTTTGTTCTGCATCGGATCGGATTCTGCCGTCCCGACGATCGCATATTCCATCGTATCGCCGAATTCCAGATCTTCCACCGTCACGATCGAACCAATGCTTACCGTATCCGTGTCGATTTCATCGTTGTTGATGATCCGCGCGTTACGAAGCATTTTCTCCAGAGTAATGATGCGTCCTTCAATAAATGCTTGCTCGTTCTTGGCGTCCTCATATTCCGAGTTCTCGCTGATATCCCCGTATCCGATGGCAACCTTGATCCGCTCTGCCACTTCGCGGCGTTTCACGGACTTCAGGTTCTCCAATTCTTCTTCCAGTCTTTTCAGACCGTCTTGGGTAAGGATAACTTCTTTATCGCTCATCTCAACCGATTCTCCTGTCATGGAAAAAATTTTCGCACGGTACGTGCGGCACCCGAAAACTCCCCCTGGCAAACGAACGATTCCCAAATGAAATAGTTCCTTTGCCCTACCACTGTAGCCCAGGTGCATGGAAGCGCTCGCTTCCGGCCACAGTGATCACTTCGATGCTTACTTGTTGTGCTTATTATATGCAATATGTGATAAGGGTCAGACCCTCATTTGGGAGAGACTGACACTTGAGGCGAATTTATATTGTGAAATTATAGGTGAACGATTCTGAAATGTCAATGACGCCCGATTTTACAAATGTAAACGTTTCATGTGTAAAGAGGTCCCCCATCCGAGGACAGCCCTCTCCACTTCGACGCTTAGGCGGACACCTCATCGGGCACCGTTCCCGCCGCCAAGTCAGCGACAAAATTCTCAAGAATCCGCACCATCTCGTCCCGCCGAGTTTCTTCCATAATGAGGTCTTTGATGCGCGCTGCCCCTTTCAACCCTTTTAAATACCAAGCCAAATGTTTGCGCATTTCACGAACAGCAACAAGCTCACCCTTCAACGCCGCTAGACGGTCCATGTGAAGGATCGCAATGCGAATCTTCTCCTCCGCATCCGGCTCAGGAAGCAATACGCCTGTTTTCAAGTATTCAACCGTCCGGTACAGCATCCAAGGGTTACCCAGCGCTCCGCGTCCGATCATCACACCGTCACAGCCGGTCTCATCCAGCATCCGTTTCGCATCCTCCGGTGTCGCCACATCGCCGTTCCCAATGACGGGAATCGACACCGCTTCCTTCACTTGTCGGATGTAACTCCAGTCCGCTTTTCCAGTGTATAGCTGCTCCCGCGTCCGACCATGAACACTCACAGCTTTACCGCCGGCTCGTTCAACCGCTTTAGCGTTGTCCACGACGTAGATGTGCTCCGCGTCCCAGCCTATGCGCATTTTTACCGTGACCGGTTTACTTACCGCATCCACAACCGCCGCAACCATTTCGTATATTTTATTCGGGTCAAGCAGCCAGCGTGCCCCAGCGTCACATTTCGTCACCTTCGGCACAGGGCAGCCCATATTAATATCGATGATGTCGGCATTGGTTTCCTGATCGACGACTTTTGCCGCTTCGACCAGCGACGCGCGATCCCCGCCGAAAATTTGCAGACTGAGCGGCTTTTCCCGCTCGTCCACAAAGAGCATTTCTCGCGTCCGCTTATTGCCGTGAAGGATCGCTTTATCGCTAACCATCTCGGCGCAGACCAGCCCGGTCCCAAATTCTTTGGCAATCAGACGGAAGGCTGGATTACATACGCCTGCCATCGGGGCAAGTACGACTTGGTTCTTCAATTCCACATCGCCAATCTTCAGCAAGATGGTTCCCTCCCATGCAATAAAATAGTTAAAAATCAGCGGTGCACTACAAATCCGACTTGAGCTCCGCTAAAGATATTCCTAAACATTGGGCAATCTTCGTTAACATTTGCTCATCTGCCCGGCGGTTCCCCCGTTCTACCGCGCCCAATAAGGCCAGGGATACGCCGGACTTCTCTGCCAGCTCTTGCTGGGTGAAGCCTTTTAGCTTTCGGAAAGCGCGGATGCGCTGTGCCAGTTGCATGTTTTCCAAAACCGGACGCCTTCCTTTCCATCTAAGTTGTCTAGAGCTTGATGAATCTGTTCAAACAGCCCGGAAGGCTCTCCTTCCGGCACGATGTCGGCTAAGGGAATGAGCACAAAAGCACGCTCCATCATCCGCGGGTGCGGTAAGGTCAGAAGCGGGGTGTCCATCACCCTGCCGTCAGCCCACAATAAATCCAGGTCCACCGTTCGCGGCCCAAAGCGAATCGTACGCTCCCGTCCCAGTCGCAGCTCAATATCGAGCATGAAGGTCAGCAACGCCTCAGGTTCCAGCGAAGTGCGGACAGCAACGGCCATATTCACAAAACAAGGTTGATCCAAATAACCAACCGGATCCGTCTCATAGAGATTGGAGCACCGCAGGACCTCGATCTCCGGATGCTTCTGCAATTCTGAGATCGCCTGCATCAAAGTGGCTTCTCGGTCGCCCAGATTAGCCCCTAAAGCAATATAAGCCTCTGAAAGCTCAGAGGGAGATGTCATAGTCATAAATATTAGCTCACTTTCTGGAACGATACAACTCGACCGTCACACCGTCAAAATGTACGTCAAACGGCGGATGCGGCTTTGTAACTCGAACCGTTAACGCATCTACCCTAGTATAAGTGTCCAATACCGCAGATGCAATATGCTCCGCCAGGGCCTCGATAAGCTTGAAGCTCTTCTTCTCAACGACCCCCTTGACCAGCTCATGCACTTCGGCATAATTGACCGTCTGCGTTAAATCGTCGTTAACCCCGGCCTCATGCAGATCCAACTCCAATTCCAAATCTACATAAAATCGTTGACCGAGCTTACGCTCTTCCTCAAAAACACCGTGATACCCGTAATATTCCAAGTGCCGCAGCACGATTTTATCCATTCATTTCAGCTCCTTTACCGGCAAATGGTCAAGCATACACGATGGCATCGCACATCTGCACGGTTTGCTTGATCTCTTTCACGTCATGGACACGGACGATTTGGCAGCCCTGCGCAATTCCCAACGCCACGGTGGCCGCCGTTCCGAACACCACCTCATCGACCGGAAGATCCAATGCGGTGCGGATAAACCGTTTGCGAGACGTCCCCAGCAGCAACGGGAACCCCAATGCCGCTAATTCGTCCAACGCCTTCATGACACGCAGATTTTCGTGATAGTCCTTAGCAAAGCCGATGCCGGGGTCCAAAATAATATTTTCATCTGAAACGCCGGCCTTTCGGGCAATCTCCACGCTCTCCCGCAAATCCGCAGCCACATCGGCAAGCAAATCGCGGTAATGACGATCATGACGGTTATGCATCAAAATCACCGGACAACCAAACTCCGCCGCCACTTCCGCCATCCGCGGCTCCGCCTTAAAGCCCCAGACATCATTTATGATATGCGCCCCGGCCTTCAACGCTTCGTACGCCACCTGCGCCTTGTACGTATCGACCGACAACGGAATGTGAGGAAGCTCGCGATGAAGTGCCTCAACGACAGGAATGACCCGTTCCAGCTCTTCCTGTTCACTAACGGGCACATGGCCTGGACGTGTCGACTCCCCGCCGATATCAATAATATCCCCACCTTCTGCAACCATTTCACGGGCGTGCTGAACGGCGCGCTCTACATTATTGTAACGACCTCCATCGGAAAAAGAGTCCGGCGTCACATTCAAAATTCCCATCACCAGCGTGCGCTCCCCCAACGTTAAAGAGGCCTCGCCCAGCTGGTAGCTGCGCTTATAGATGATCGGCTGCATCGCCACTCCTCGCTTTCTCTCTATATTTCCCCAATAACAGACACGTCATCGGTCCGATTCGTCCGGTTCCCACTGTGCGCCGTAGTGACCCTCGGCCTCCGGGCTGGTCAGACTCCACCAGTTCCGTCACCGGCACAAGCTCCTGAATCGAATTCGTCAGGAAGACCTCGTCAGCCGCCAACAGCTCGTCCCAAGTGTAGCGACCTTCTTCCGCCGCAATCCCTTGCTCGGCTGCCAGCTCCAGCACCTTCGCGCGGGTAACGCCCGGGAGAATGCCAGTTTCCACATCCGGCGTATATAATCTGCCATTTCGCGCAAAAAATACATTACTGACGATCCCCTCCGCCAGCCAACCATCCGCCGTCAGCAGCAGTCCCTCAGCGGGTACTGCTACAGATCGACGTCCGTGCACATGCGGTTGGGCATTCGCTGCAGGAGCGTCTGCCGTCTGCAGCGCCTCCCGTTCTAACCGAGCGAGTTCGCGCTTCGCCAACACATTGTTCATATAGTGCAGTGACTTGAAACGCACCTCGCCCTCCGGCGTATTGCGAGGCGTTGTCAGCCGCCATAACGGCTTCCCATCCGTGTACAGCGTCTCCCCAGGGTCGGGCAGCGGCTTCACATAGATCACGACCCTTGGTTTCTCGTAGTCACCGACAGGCAAGCCCAGCGGCCCTTCGCCAGCCGTCACCGTATATCGAATGTAACCTTCGTCCAATCCGTTCCGCGCAAGCAGCTCGGCGATTTCCGCTTCAACCCGGCCATGATCAACCTGGTGCGCAATCCCAAGCGCCTTGCAGCCTGCCTCCAGCCGCTGGAGATGCTGTTCTAGCAGGAACGGGCGCCCTCCGTAGGTGCGGAACGTTTCAAATAAACCGAGCCCGTACATAAAGCCGTGATCCATCACAGAGATCACGGCTTGATCGGCCGGGGTCGGAACGCCATCCACCCCGATGTAATTCATGCTTTGGCTTCCGCCTTTCGGTTCAAGAAGTTACGGAGAATTTGGTGTCCATGCTGGGTAATGATCGATTCCGGATGGAACTGCACGCCCTCGACGGCATACTCTTTGTGGCGCAGCCCCATGATCTCCCCTTCCGCCGTCTCTGCCGTAATCTCCAGGCAATCCGGCAGACTCTCGCGCTCCACGATCAGCGAATGATATCGCGTAGCCGTGAAGGGGGACGGCAGACCGGCAAACACCGATTCTCCATGATGGTAAATAGGCGATGTCTTGCCATGCATCAAGCGTTCGGCGCGAATTACCTTGCCGCCAAAGGCTTGACCAATGGCCTGATGCCCCAGACAAACGCCAAAGATCGGGATAACCCCTTTAAAATGCTCAATCAAATTCAACGTGATCCCAGCCTCATTGGGCGTACACGGGCCGGGGGATATCAAAATATGATCCGGCTGCAAAGCCTCAATACCCGCAAGATCGATCTCATCATTGCGGCGGACAGTTACTTCCTCGCCTAACTCACCTAAATACTGCACCAGATTGTACGTGAAAGAATCATAATTGTCGATCACTAAAATCATCTCATCTCATCTCCTGTCCTAGACTTTGTCCAGCTGGCTCTCCTGAAAATCCTCAACTCTGTTGTACAGCCAGAGCAACGGCTCTAGCTTTGTTCAAACATTCCCTATACTCACGATACGGGTCTGAATCGATGACAATGCCGGCACCTGTCTGCAAGTAGCCGACGCCGTCCTTCGTGACCAGCGTACGTATAATAATATTTAATTCGATATTCCCGGCATAGTCAATCCATCCCATTGCGCCGGTGTAAGGGCCTCTCGTGACAGGCTCAAGCTCCTCGATAATTTCCATCGTCCGCACTTTAGGCGCTCCGGTGATCGTTCCCCCAGGAAAAACAGCGGCAATCGCATCATAAATCGTACGATCCGCATTCAGCACTCCTTCGACCTCGGAGACCAGATGCATGACGTGCGAATACCGCTCCACGGTAAACAGCTCGCTGACCCGCACCGTCCCATACTCCGCCACCCGGCCGATATCGTTGCGCAGAAGGTCGACGAGCATGATGTGCTCGGCTTGCTCCTTCTCGCTGGCCAGCAGCTCGGCCTCCATCCGCTGATCCTCCTGCGGCGTATGTCCACGCCGTCTCGTTCCCGCAATCGGTCGGGTGCTGATTCGCCCCTGCTCCACCTTCACCAGCAACTCCGGCGAAGCGGATACGAGCTGGAAGTCCGGGAACCGGAGCAAACCCATATACGGCGAAGGATTCAGCTTGCGCAGCTGCTCATACACCCGCTCCGGCGAAGCGGCCAACGGAAATGCTTGGCGCAGCGAAAGATTCACCTGGAAGACGTCGCCAGCCGCGATATATTCCTGCACCCGTCGCACCGCCGCTTCAAACGCCTCCTGCGGCATGGAGACGGACAAGCGCCGGCGTTCCAACTCCTCGTCGGGAAGTGAAGGGGAGTCCGCCGCGGCACTCCCTGTACCTACCGAGTCCTTCGCCGACGTGCAAAAGCCAGCCCACAGCTCTGCCATTCGTACAGCCCGCGCCTCAGCGAGGTGATAGCGGTCACGCAGCTGATCCAAAGGCAGCGACGCAATCGGGACATGGACGATGCAATACACATCGCCTTCCGCTTGATCGATGACCCACAGCTCCTCGAACCGCATCCAGACGTAATCATCCAGGCCCAGATCGTCCTGTGCCAGGTTGGGCAGCCGTTCTAGCGATCGTGCGACGTCATAGGCGAGATAACCCACCGCCCCGCCGCTGAATTTCGGCAACCCCGACCAACCCGGCGAACGAAATGGTTCCATCCAGTCCCGCAGCATATCGAGCGGCTTGCCTGACTTGACTGAAACTTTGCCGGAAGCAAAATCCTCCACCACGGCCTGATCGCCCTTACCGCGAAGGACGGAGACCGGATTCAGCCCCAAGAAGGTATAGCGTCCAACCTTGCCGCTCTCCAACACAAAGGCATATGGCCCGGCTTCCTCCCAGGCCCGGGACCAGTTCTCAGGCAAGCCGACAGCCGGCAGCGGAATTTTGACCGCGAAGGGCAGCACCGTCCAGTTGCCCGTGTTCCCCCATTCTCTCCATTGCTCCCAAGTCATTATCTTTTTCATGAAGCGCGCGTGATCCCCCACATTCTCAGCCTGAAGAAGCTCTTGTCTTATTGGAAGCTAGTATACTAGAAGACGCCTAATAGGAAAACATCTATCGCAAAAAATAAAAACCCCAGACCGTTCGGTTGGAACGGCCGGGGGTGATCATCGCTCTTACCGCGAAACGATTAAGCTTCGAAATTGTACAGCGGCGTGCTGAGATAACGTTCACCGTTACTTGGAATAACGGCAACGACACGTTTGCCTTTACCCAGTTGCTTCGCAACTTTCAATGCAGCAAACACTGCAGCACCGGAAGAGATCCCGGACAGAATGCCTTCTTGTCTTGCTACAATACGCGCTTGTTCGAACGCTTCTTCGTTCTCGACATGAATGATTTCATCATAAATTTCACGGTTCAAAATTTCTGGAATGAAGTTCGCACCGAGACCTTGGATTTTGTGAGGACCTGGTTTACCGCCAGCCAAAATCGGCGATGCTGCCGGTTCAACTGCGTAGATTTTCAGATCCGGGAACCGTTTCTTCAATACTTCACCCGCACCGGTAATCGTACCGCCAGTACCGATCCCTGCAACAAATGCATCCAGACGCCCATCCAGCGATTCGATTGCTTCAACGATTTCCGGCCCCGTCGTCTCGCGGTGAATCTTCACGTTCGCTTGAGTTCTAAATTGGTCTGCCAGGAAATAATCCGGATTCGCAGCTAGCAGTTCTTCGGCTTTCTTCACCGCACCGTTCATGCCCTCGGCCCCTGGCGTCAGGACAAGCTCTGCCCCGTAAGCGCGCAACAGGTTGCGGCGTTCCAAGCTCATCGTTTCCGGCATGACAATGACAGCCTTGTAGCCTTTGGCTGCAGCGACCATTGCCAAGCCAATCCCGGTGTTCCCGCTGGTAGCTTCGATAATCGTGCCCCCCGGTTTCAGCTTGCCGGCTTTCTCCGCCTCTTCCACAATGCTGATTGCAATCCGATCCTTAACGCTGGAGCCTGGGTTTTGGTATTCCAGCTTCACGTAGATTTCCGCACTGTCCTCCGGTACAACCCGGTTCAAACGGACCAGCGGCGTATCTCCGATCAATTCCGTAACATTGTTGACGACTTTTGCCATATCAAATATCCTCCCTTTGGATAAAAATAACCAAGTCGATCTGGCTGCCCACAAATGAAAGCTGAGATTTAGGATGCACGATTCATCGACTTTCATTTATTTCCGAGTAAATAAGTTGGTTTTCTAATTATAATCTTAACAACGCCGATCGGAGTTGTCAAGAAAAGTCACAAAAAATACTTTGCTTTCAAGGGACTTTTGCCCCCGATCGCAAAGTATTTTGGACCTATTTCGGTCTTCACAATTTATTTCTCGGTTCTAGCGATCAGCTGGTCGATTTCCTCCGGCGTAAACAAGTAAGGCTCATTGCAGAAATCGCACACAACCTCCGTCTCTTTTCCTTCGTCCCGCAGCTCCTCCAGCTCCTTCTTGCCCAAGCTGATCAGCGTGCGTTCAACCCGTTCCCGGGAACAGTTGCAGGAAAAGACGATGTCCATCTCCTCCAGGATCTGCACATCCTTCACGATCCAGCGAAGCATTTCTTCCAGCTCCAGCCCTTGGTCAAGCAAAGCCGTAACCGGTGGAAGCTGTCCGATCGCCTTTTCGATCGAATCAATCTCCGAATCGCTTAAGCCTGGGAGCAGTTGAATGATGAAGCCCCCGGCTACGATCACCGAATTATCTACGTCGACCAGGACGCCAAGTCCAACCGCGGATGGCGTTTGCTCCGATACGGCAAAATAATAGGTGAAATCCTCACCCAATTCACCGGAAATCAACGGCACGCTCCCGCGATAAGGTTCCTTGAGCCCCAGATCCTTTGTGACATGGATGAACCCTTCGGTGCCGACTGCACCGCGCACGTCCAGTTTCCCTTGACTGTTGCTTGGCAAGTGGACATGCGGGTTCTTGACGTAACCGCGCACTTCGCCCTTGGCGTTCGCATCGGCAATGATCTGTCCGATCGGCCCGTCGCCCTTTACCTGAACGGTCAGCTTATCCTCGCCCTTGAGCATCGCCCCCATCATGGCAGCGGCAGTCACCGTCCGTCCCATAGCTGCGGTAGCTGTTGGATAAGTATCATGCCGACGGCGCAGCTCCTCCACCAGCTGGGTCGTCCGCACGGCAAAGGCGCGTACCTTCCCGTCCATGGCGATCCCTCGGATCAACCGGTCTTTCTTATTGTTATGGTCCATGTTGCGAAGGACCTCCTTTCATCCCTTAAAGGTCAATCAACCTTTCATTATTTCCATAATCTATGATCCGCATCATTGATTGCGCTCGTAAATAATGCGAAGGCCCTCCAAAGTCAGCTGGGAGTTAACCTCCTCGATGGTGCGCGTCTCGCTGGCGATCAGCTCAGCCAACCCTCCGGTAGCAATCACCTTCGGTTTCGCACCCATCTCCCGGGCAATCCGCTCCACAATGCCATCAACCTGGCCGGCATAGCCAAAAATGATCCCCGCCTGCATCGCATGCACCGTGTTGCGCCCGATCACCTTCTTCGGCTTCTCCAGCTCAATCCGCGGCAGCTTGGACGCCCGTTGATACAGGGCTTCGGTCGAGATGCCGATCCCCGGCACAATCGCACCGCCAAGATAATTGCCGGCAGCATCGATACAGTCAAACGTTGTGGCCGTGCCGAAGTCAACGACAACCAGCGGCCCGCCGTATTTCTCAATCGCCGCCACCGCGTTAACGATCCGGTCCGCGCCTACCTCGCGCGGGTTTTCGTAGCGCAGGTTCAGCCCGGTTTTGATGCCCGGCCCCACAACCAGCGGCTTGTGATGTAAATATTTTTCGCACAGCTCTTCCAGCACGTGCATTAACGGCGGAACAACCGAAGAGATGATGACGCCTTCCATCTCACTTCCCCGGATGCCTACCATATCAAACAGATTATGGATCAATACGCCGTACTCGTCCACCGTGGCTTGACGGTTCGTGCTGATGCGGAAATGATGGAGCAACTCCTTGCCCCGGTAAATCCCCAGCACGATATTCGTATTGCCTACATCGACTACAAGGAACATGCGCCTGTTAAGCCTCCTTTTTGCCGTTCAGGTCCAAACTGATATCCAGGCTTTCAAAAGAATACGTCAACCGTCCCACGGAAATGACGTCTACGCCGCTCTCAGCAATGCCGCGAATCGTTTCCAGCGACACGTTGCCCGACGCTTCCACCGTTACATGCGGCGCTTTCGCCTTGATTCGACGCACCGCTTCCTTCATCAGATCAGGTGCCATGTTGTCGAGCATAATGATATCTGCTCCAGCTTGCAGCGCTTCCTCCACCTGCTCGAGGTTCTCCGTCTCCACCTCAATGGTCATCGTATGCGGAATCTGAGCCCGGGCGCGGCTGACCGCTTGGGTGATCCCCCCGGCCCCCTTGATATGATTATCCTTGATCATCACCGCATCGTACAACCCAAAGCGGTGATTCGCACCTCCCCCGGTGCGGACGGCATACTTCTCCAGCATCCGATGTCCCGGCGTCGTCTTGCGCGTATCCACCAAACGAGTTGGCAGGCCGCCCAAAGCCTCGACGAACAGGTTCGTCCGTGTAGCGATCCCGGACAAGCGCTGCAGCAGATTCAGCGCTAACCGCTCCCCGGTTAAGATGCTATGCGTGCTTCCTTCAACCTCAGCGAGAATCGTACCTTTCTCGATGCGTTCGCCGTCCTTCACGTGCGGCGTAAACGTCAAGCTGGGGTCCACAATCTCAAAGACGAGCTGAGCAACCGGCATGCCAGCAACAATGCCGCCTTGCTTGGCGTGAATAATCCCTTTGGATTCATGGCCGGCAGGGATCGTCACGGCGGTCGTCACGTCTCCGGAGCCTACGTCTTCCTTCAGCCAGCTGCGAATGGACTCCACAAGCCCTTCATTATATCCATTAAACATCATCGCTAATTTCCTCCAACATCCCTTGATCCCGTTGCCACAACAGATGCTTGCGCCACTTCGCGTCATCCCGCTCCGGGAAGTCCTCACGGTAATGTCCGCCCCGGCTCTCCTCGCGAGCCAATGCCGCTTGGGCCAGCAGCAGCGCGCAGGTCAACATATTGGCATACTCCCATTGGTCGCGGGTATGCAGCGCTTGGCTAAAAATCGCCTTGTGCTTCTCCAACTCCTCGATGCCCTTCGTAAGCCCCTCTGCGGTGCGGCGCAGGCCGACACGGCGCACCATCGTCTTTTGCAGGTCAAGGCGGCGTTCCACCAACGAAAACGGAGCCGGCGCCATGCGGCCGCCGTGGTAAGCCACACTCTCGCCCGTGCGAGTGCGCGGCGGCAGTTCCTCGATCCGCTGGATGATCCGGCGGCCAAACACAATCGCTTCCGACAGCGAGTTGCTGGCAAGCCGATTGGCTCCGTGCACGCCGGTCGATGAAACCTCACCGCAGGCGAACAACCGTTGCACACTCGTCTCGCCATAATGGTTAACGCGAACGCCTCCCATCATATAATGCGCTGCCGGAGCGACTGGAATCCAGTCACTGGTCAAATCAAGCCCATAACGCAGGCAGGTTTCGTAAATCGTCGGAAAGCGCGCTTTGATCTTCTCCGAGTCTTCGTGCGTAATATCGAGATACACGATACTTGCTCCGGTCTCTTCCATTTCGCTGACGATCGCCCGCGCCACGATATCCCGCGGTGCCAGCTCTAACAGCTCATGATACTTGCTCATGAACCGCTCGCCTTTAATATTCCGCAGCACGGCCCCTTCACCGCGAACCGCTTCGGAAATGAGGAAACGCGGGGCGCCCGGGTAGCAGAGCGAAGTAGGATGAAATTGAATAAATTCCATATCGCGAAGCACCGCCCCAGCCCGATAGGCGATGGCGAGGCCGTCCCCTGTGGCTACCTCGGGATTGGTCGTATAACGATACAACTGCCCGGCTCCGCCGGAGCATAGAATGGTCGCATTCCCGCGCAGGAACACACGCTGCCCGTCAGGCCGCTGCACTAATGCACCCAGGCATTCGTTCTCCTCCGTAATCAGATCGATTACAAAATGATTGTCCCAAACCTCGATGTTCGGATGGGCTTCCGCCTGCTCGGACAACGCCCGCACGATCTCATACCCTGTCGCATCCCCGTGCGCATGCAAGATTCGGCGATGGCTATGAGCCCCCTCTTTCGTGAGCGCCAGCTCCCCGTTTTCCAAATCAAAGGACGTACCCAGCTTCATGAGCTCTCTAACGCCTTCCGGCCCCTCATTCACAAGGATATCCACCGCTTTGGAGGAGCATAATCCCGCGCCGGCCAACAGCGTATCCTGGCGATGATAGGCCGGGGAATCATCCTCAGAGATCACGGCTGCAATCCCCCCCTGCGCATACCGGGTATTGCTCTCTAGCATGGATTTCTTCGTGACCAGGATTACGCGATTCTTTTCACTTGCTTTGATAGCGGTAAAAAGACCGGCAATCCCCGAACCGATCACAATCACATCCGTATCCACGACCGTCAATCGGCTTGCCTCAAAATCAACCAAATATTGTGGAATCACGTTCGTCACCTATCTTGAACAAGAGAGTAGCGCATGCTACTTAACTTGTAACATGCGCTCTAAGGATAATCTGGCTTTGTCGGCAACGACAGGCGGTACGTAAATTTGCGGCTGCATCGTTTCCAGGCATTTCACCAGTTTCTTCAGATTATTGACTTTCATGTTCGGGCACACCAGATATTTCGTGGCAAAATGGAACGTTTTGTCCGGGCTGTCTTTACGCAGCTGGTATCCAGTTCCATCCTCCGTACCAACGATAAACTCTTTGGCGGAGGAATTTTTGCAGTAATCGATGATCGCCGTAGTGCTGCCGACGAAATCGCCCATGGCCACCACTTCCGGGCGGCATTCCGGATGCACGACAAACTCGGCGTTCGGATATTTCGCTTTCATCTCAACGACGTCTTTGACCGTCAGCATATCATGCGTGTTGCAATAGCCTTCCCAGATGATCAGCTTCTTGTCGGTATGCTGTTGCACGTAATGGCCCAGGTTCTTATCCGGTACCCAGATAATCTCGTCTGCATCTACGGAGTTAATAACCTTCACCGCATTCGACGAGGTGCAGCAGATGTCCGTCTCCGCTTTGATTTCTGCGGAAGAGTTAATGTAGGTTACAACTTTGGCATTTGGGTGCTCCGCCTTCAACTTGCGCAAACCGTCAACATTTACCATATCGGCCATCGGACAGCCTGCACGTTCATCAGGTATAAGTACCGTCTTGTTCGGCGCCAAGATCTTGGCGCTCTCGCCCATGAAATGTACGCCGCAGAATACGATGGTATCCGCGTCCGTCGAAGCGGCCTTCTGAGCGAGCAAAAATGAATCGCCCCGGAAATCCGCGACTTCTTGGATTTCATCCCGCTGATAATAATGCGCCAGTATGATGGCATTGCGTTCTTTCTTGAGCTGAACCAGCCTTTCCCGCAATTCGCGGTTCATTTCGGCTTTACGCTCAAGCGCTAGAGCCTCCACTTGAATTCCTCCCCCATAAGCTCATGTATCGTCTGTTGCTGTATTAACCCCATCCTGGCTCTCTATCTCTTCGCGTCGTCCGGGATTCTAGCTGCGTTGTATGACAATCCTGCGTGAAACGGCAAGAACGTATTAAATTTCACACGGTGTTTACCAACTAATTTACACAAGGTGAAAGGCACTGTCAATGCGCCGTCCGGGTGCGTATAGCCCCATTAGCCTTTGATAATGAAGGAAAAATAAGGATTATTGAGGAGATATGCACATTCAGCAATAACTAAAATTTTAAGAATAGGCTGGGGGACCCTGTTCTGGTTCTCATCAATACGCTCGATGTATCCCATCCATTCTAAAGCAAAAAATCCGGGAAACTGAAGGTTTCCCGGATTAGGTCTTTGCTAGTATGGTTTACACGGTTGGCGTGCTGCCACCGTTATTTGGATCCTTGCCTTCGTCCGCCGAATCGGCTTGACCTGGCGTATCGCTGACGGTCCCTTGCGGTGTGTCCACCACCGGATCGTTCGTCCGATCGTTGGCGGTGCCGCCCGGAACATCATTCGGGATATCTCCGACCGGTGCAGCAGGCGCCGTATCCTCAGTTTTGCCTTGGATGCGAACGCGAACGTCACCCACGCTGTCGATCGTCGGCTCACCCGGTTCGGAGGAACCGTTGCCGCCATCTTGGCCGTCTTTCTTCAAGCCGTCCAGCGTACCGGTTTCAATCAGCGACTTGATTTGCTCGAGCTCCAAGGTTTCCACTTCAAGCAGCGTTTCTGCAATGAGGTGAACTTCCTTGGCGTGCTCCGTCAGCAACTGCTTACAACGTTCATAACATTCGTTGATGAACCGCTGCATTTCCTGATCGATCTCATAAGCGATTTGATCACTATAGTTCTGCTCGTGCCCGATATCGCGGCCCAGGAATACTTGGCCTTGCGATGTACCGAACTGCATCGGACCGAGCTTCTCGCTCATCCCGTATTCGATGATCATGCTGCGCACGATGTTGGTTGCTTGCTGGAAGTCACTGTACGCGCCGGTTCCGATCTCACCGATAAACAGCTCCTCGGATACGCGGCCGCCAAGCAAACCGGTTACCCGATCCAGCAGCTCGTTCTTCGTGGCCAGCATGCGGTCTTCCTTCGGTAACATAATGACATACCCGCCGGCGCGGCCGCGTGGAATGATCGTTACCTTGTGCACCATATCGGCATGCTCCAAGAAGTAACCCACAATCGTGTGGCCCGCTTCGTGGTAAGCCACGATGCGCTTCTCGCGGTCGCTGATGACGCGGCTGCGTTTCTCTGTCCCGACAATTACGCGGTCGATCGCTTCGTCGACTTCCGTCATGGAAATATCTTTGCGGTTCCGACGTGCGGCGAGGAGGGCCGCTTCGTTCAGCAGGTTCTCCAGATCAGCGCCGGTAAAGCCCGTCGTACGCTTCGCGATGACGTCCAGCTTGACGTCTTTGGTCAGCGGCTTGTTGCGCGCATGCACTTTCAAGACCGCTTCGCGTCCCTTCACATCCGGACGGTCTACCGTGATTTGACGGTCAAAACGTCCCGGACGCAGCAAGGCCGGGTCCAGAATATCTGCACGGTTCGTTGCAGCGATGATGATAATGCCTTCATTGCCGCTGAAACCGTCCATTTCTACGAGCAATTGGTTGAGCGTTTGTTCGCGTTCATCATGACCGCCGCCAAGCCCAGCACCCCGCTGACGACCAACGGCGTCAATTTCGTCGATAAAGATGATACAAGGCGCATTCTTCTTCGCGTTCTCGAACAAATCCCGCACGCGGGAAGCGCCGACCCCAACGAACATTTCCACGAAGTCAGAACCGGAAATGCTGAAGAACGGAACCCCTGCTTCACCGGCAACTGCACGGGCAAGCAAGGTTTTACCGGTACCCGGAGGGCCTACAAGCAGAACGCCTTTAGGAATTCTTGCCCCCACGGCCGAGAACTTCCGCGGATCTTTCAGAAACTCAACGACTTCGACAAGCTCTTGCTTCTCTTCATCGGCACCTGCGACATCTTCAAACGTGACTTTCTTCTTCTCTTCATTATAGAGACGCGCCCGGCTCTTGCCGAAGTTCATCACTTTGCCGCCGCCGCCCTGCGCTTGATTAAACAAGAAGAAGAACAGAATGAACATAATCGCCAGCGGAACAATCGAAGTCAGGAAGGTCAGCCAGATGCTCTCACCTTGCATCTTCTTCCATTCCAGACTAAAGTTGTTCTGTTCGCTGTATGCGATAATCTCCTTAACGACATTCTCGTCAAAAGGCACATACAAAGAGAAATTCTTCGTCTTGTCGTTTCCGACAGGTTCCTTATACTTACCGGTTACCAGATAAGCGTAACCGTCAAATTTAACGGTTAGATCATCAACATTATTAGCCTTCAGTTCCTGACGTAAGTCCGAATACTTAGGGGTGACGGTTGCTTCTTGTCCGCCATTGAGGAATTGGACGATGCCCACCACGACTAAGAAAAGTATTAAATAAAAACCAGAATTCCGGATGAACCGATTCATCCCCTACCTCCTCTCAAGACCTTAAGTTATTTTACCATAGCCAATCTCGCCATTTCAAAATTCCGGCAAGGGTGGTCTTTCGTCCAAGCGGACGACGAAATCAACTGGTGTAAATCTCCGGCTTCAGAACTCCGATGAATGGGAGGTTACGGTATTTCTCGGCATAATCCAGACCGTATCCGACAACGAAAGCGTCCGGAAGAACGAACCCTGACAGGTCCGCTTGCAAATCCACCGTACGCCGTGCCGGTTTATCAAACAGCGTAACGATTTTAACCGATTTAACCTTGCGCCGTTCAAGCACATCAATCAAATAGCTGAGCGTCAGCCCGCTATCGATAATGTCCTCTACGATCAAGATATCGCGGCCTTCCACGGAGGTATCCAAATCCTTGATGATTTTCACTTCCCCGGAAGAACGGGTTCCTGCTCCATAACTCGAGACAGCCATGAAGTCGAGCTCGATCGGTACCGTAATTTCCTTAACCAGATCGGCCATAAAAATAAAAGCGCCTTTCAAGATACAGATTACGAGCGGGTTACGTCCTTCGTACTCCGCACTCAGCTGTTTGCCCAACTCAGCAACCTTCTCTTGAATTTGTTCCCGCGTAATCAAAATTTCCTGGATATCGTTTAGCAAAATGAGTGAACCTCCTACGTTATTCTATGAATGCCGATCTTTCGCTAATCCTCAAGGTGTGCGATCCAAATCTGGGCGCGGCGTAAGAACCATATGCACAACAGAGGTCGTGCGCGGGTTCACCGCAGCAACTGCGGATCGGCGAACGCCGGGAATCCACAGGATCCGGCCTGCGGCATCCGTGACCATCGGGATGCGGGAGCGGAGGGATGGTGGTATTTTCGCGTCGATGAAAATATCTTTTACCTTTTTGCTGCCGTTTAATCCCATAACTTTCATCACGTCTCCCGGAAGACGGGAACGCACGGTAAGCGGATAAACCAACTCATCCGCATCAAATATCGCTTCGTTATTTCCTTCTGCCTTGACGTGAAGCTCCCTGCCGGCGCCAGACCGCGTGATTCGCAAGCTCTGGCTCAGGCCCTCGATCGGCACCTCTGCCGGAATTTGTTCCACCAAATATGTATAATGAGGAATCCGACTTTCTACTGCCGGGGGGATAAAGCGGATCTTGTCATATTCGCGTACGCATCTAACGCCGCCACCTAGGTCTAAGCTCCACGTTGTGGGCCGATCTTGAATTGTCCCTTGACGAATCGCTTCGACCTTGACAAAATCGCGATCCTCCGTACTTAAAGGCAGATAATTTAATATTAGTTTAATCAACCTCCGTTGTAAAGCAACATGTAAACCGGAGAATAGAGGGGCTTCCAACGAGAAAATCCCGCCCTCCGTCCGCACAAGCTCCGCGTACAACTTTACCGCTTCCTGATGCAGATAATCATCTTCCGCTGCAGTCAGCACCGCCAACCGATTCAGCGATTCCGGTAACTGACCATTATATTGCCCCAAAAATGGCAGCACATCCAACCGAATCGAATTCCGCGTCAGCTCTTTATCCAGGTTGCTGCTGTCTTCGACATAAGCCAGCCCGGATTCGCGGCACGCCTGGAGCAAATCCGTCTTGTATATACGGAGCAAGGGGCGGATAAGTTCCACATTTTTTTCGCGGCGTTTGGGTCGCATCCCGGCTAATCCAGAAGGTCCGCTGCCCCGCAGCAGCCGCATCAGCACCGTCTCGGCCTGGTCGTCGGCATGATGAGCCAGGGCGATGGACGATGCTCCATAACGAGCGGCCACCTGATGCAGATATTCGTACCGTTTCTCCCGAGCCGCCAGCTCGAGGCTTTGCCCCGTTTGCTTCATATAAGCCCGCACATCCGCGTAACCCAGATCAAAAGGGATGCCCAGCTGCTTGGCAAGCTTACGGACAAATTCCGCATCCCGATCCGCCTCGTCTCCGCGTAAGCCGTGATGAAGGTGCGCGCAGATTAGCCCAAGTCCCAGCTCCTTGTCCCCAGCGATTTCCTTCATTATATGCAGCAGCACCGTAGAATCGACTCCGCCGGACACCGCCACAACGATCACATCTCCGGGCAACCATAACTGCTCCTGCTGGCCAAACCGGCGAACCTGCTCGGTTAAGCGGTACAGCGTGGTTTCCTTCATCGGGCCCCCCTCTCCCTTCTCTCCAAAAATAGCGAACCAAATGGAGACATCTGAACTCGTTCGTAAACGTAACGGACTGTAAGGACGTTATTTGCCTATTTCCTGGCTAATTCCTAATCTAACGGACCTCAGTGACCTTAAGTCGCCTTATCATGGACCTGATCAACGCAATTATCCGAAATAGGAGCTCCTCAGTCCGTTGCTATGAACGTTTTTGTCAAGCCCTCGGTTTTAAATCTGCCTGAGCACGTGGCGCGAGAGCAAAAATGCGAGCGACGGTCGGCACGCTGC
>NZ_JAWDJI010000120.1:0-6862 GCF_032465655.1 Paenibacillus sp. 3LSP
GATGGAAAAAGCGCAGCAAATTCGTGATTTAGCTCTTCCGGGTATTGTTGTTGCCTCCGCCCGGCCGCCGACCGCGAAGCGGCGCAGCAGCCCGCTGCTCGCCAGCGCATCGCCGAGCAGCTTGACCAACAGCCCGCATAGGATCATGCCGCTGAGTACCCGAACGACGAGGGCGATCAGCAGGACATCTATGCCCCACTTCGTGTAACCATACATTTGCGCCGCAAAAAAGAACCACAACGGCACCATCGCCCCGCCGGTAATCAGCAGCATTGGCAAGCTCCAATTTTTATAACGAACAAGGGCAAAAGCGGCTTCCACAATCACCAAATAACAAGCCGCAGCCACAAAACAAGATAAAATGCCATAGGCCGTTCCCATAAACGCTTGGACAACCGCACCGATCCCATAAGTGATCAGAGCTGTCCCCGGTTTGCGGATGATATAATACGCCAGCAAGCCATAAATCATATACAAACCGGTAATCGTTGAGGTGAGGATCGGTCCCCCCAGCCCATTCAGCGCCTGGTTCACCGGAGACAGAAACACTGTCATGACCGCGTTCGCTGCGGCCAACATCGCCATAAGCACAATATCAAGCGTCGTAAAGCGCTGAAGCACTTTGCCGGAACTTCTCTCTTTCACTTGAACCATCCTCTCATCCATTCGAAAAATCACACTACATTTCTGCGTTTTACTACCTTTGGGGCGAATTGTATTCGAAATTTCATACATATTTGAGTGCTCCCCAGACAATTCGCCAAATTCTATATGAAAAATCGAGTACATTACAGGCTTATCCCCGCATTACAGCCCAATGTATTCGAAAAATCATATACATTTCGACTGTTTCACAACTTTCGGACAAATTGTATTCGAAATTTCATACATATTTGCGTACTCCCCAGGCAATCCCCTATTCAGCGCGACAATTGTTAACCACAATTAATAATCTAGGTTAACAATCAACTCGCGTCAAGTCCTTTTTTCAAATTAAAGCCGGAACTGCCCTTACCCACAGGGCCTGCATGTCTGTAAAAACCGCCCTCCAACGAGTCAAATTCTGTTACAGCATCCACAGGCCCGCCGTCAGCACCAAGCTTGCCAGCATCGTCCATACCTCCGCCGCCTTCAGCGGTACATCCCGCAAAAACGTACGCTCCCGATACGCACCAAATCCCTTCACATCCATCGCTCCTGCGGTTTGTTCCACACGGCGGATCGCCCCGGTGAACACCGTGACCAACTGGCCCCGCCACTGCGCTAGCCGTTCGGCAATCCCCCGCGGTTTGCGACCCAACCGAAGTTTACGGGCGGCGGCCGCCTGTCTTCCTTCCTCCGCAAGTAACGGCAAGAACGTCATTGCCAGCGATACGCCAAATACGAACCGGTAAGGCAGCTTTAAACGAGTCGACATCATCACAACAAAATCCTTGGGATTCGTGGATCCAATATACGCCAGCGAGGACAAAAATAAATTCACCAGCCGCAACGTCACGGCGGCAGCGTCCTCCAGCGCATGGCCTGAAATCGGCAGGATTCCTCCGCCTCCGGCACCTCCCTCTTGAAGCTGCACCGCCAGCGCAGTAACCACAAATAACGGCAGGCCAAAGCCCAAAATCCAGGCGATACGCCGCAATAACCGCCCCCAGCCGATTCCGGCCCCCAGCTTGGCCCCCGCTGCCAATGCCAGCAACAAGATCACCTGCCGCTCCAGCTCGTCCCAATGCATGGCAAGCGTAGCAATACAAGCTAACGCGACCAGCTTGCTTAGCGGATCCAAGCGGTGCAGCAGGCCGCCGCTATATTTCTGCTCAGACTTCCTCATCGCTTAAGTTGCTCCTCCCGAGTAATACTCTTTCTTCAACAAAGAATACATCAACAAATCCACAAAACCTTTCTCCGTCTTCTGATATTCCCGAAGCAACCCCTCTTCCACAAACCCAAATCCTTTCAGCAATTTACGGGAAGCGTCGTTGCGCGGATCGACCAGCGCTTCAATCCGGTTCAGTCCCATCGTCTCGTAGCCGTACGCAAGCAACATTCGCAGCGCCTCCGACATATACCCGTGCCCCCAATATTCGCGGCCCAGGTCATAGCCGATTTCCCCGCGATAAGCCCCGGCCAGCTCCCAAACATTATAACCGCAGCTGCCGATCAGCTTCTGTTCTTCCTTCAGCTCAATACCGAAACGGAGCGCATCCTCGCTCTCGGATAAACCGTTCAGCAGGTTAATCATTTCCCAAGCATCCTCCACCGAAGCAAACGGTGGAACATTCATATACTTAGTGACTTCCGGATCGCTCCAATACCGAAACATCACCTCGGCATCGCTTCGCTCCATCCGCCGCAGCCGCAGCCGTTCGCTTTCCAGCACAGGTATGTCTCCGCCGCATTTGTACACGTTCGCCTTCCTCCCTTTCCACTTGTGGTCATGGATCGCAGCATCTTTAACTAGCTAATCATATCGGAATGGGCACGTCAAAGGGACAGGAGAAATTTTCCCTGCGGCGATTTTCCTTCCAACTTTTCGGTGATACTATAAAAGCGTAAGAGAGCTTCATGGATAGGCTCGCAAGGAGGAACCAGCAACATGGTATTTACGATCGTTATTTTGTTTTTCATGCTGATTGTTTTGGCATTCGTAACTGGTCTGCCGCGTTTTGCGGTGCGCCAAATCACCCAGATGCGACTGCAGACGAACGAGAGCATCTACGAGTATTTGGAACGAACCGGGGTATTTACGCGCGACCAATTCGAACGGCTGCCGAAACGACAAGTTCAAGTCCGATCCCGAGATGGGCTGAAGCTTAACGGGTATGTTCTGGAACTGTTTCCGGGAAGCCAACGCTGGATGATCATCGTCCACGGCTATACGGTTTCCTTGCTCGCTTCCACGCAATACATTGACGTGTTCCGGAAGGCAGGGTTTAACATTCTGCTGGTCGATCAACGTCGACATGGCGGCAGCGAGGGGGATTACACGACCTATGGATATCAGGAAAAATACGATGTCCAAGCCTGGGTCAACTGGATTTTGGAGAATTACGGGGAAAAGAGTGTGATCGGCCTGCATGGCCAATCGTTGGGGGGTGGAACGGTGCTGGAGTATCTTACCATCGCCCATCCAAACGTGAGATTTGTGATCGCGGACTGCCCTTACTCGGATTTGACAGAGCTCATTCGACATCAGATCAGCAAGCTGAACAAGCTTCCAGCCAAACCGCTCTTGCCGCTGGTCGATAAGTTGCTGCATCGCAAAGCCGGCTTCCGTCTGCATCAGGTCAGCCCGATTAAAGCCGTTGAGAACAGCACGCTGCCGGTGTTGTTTATCCACGGGACGGAGGACAACTACGTTCCCACTTATATGAGCCGGGAGATGTATCAAGTGAAGCCTGAACCTAAAGAACTGCTGCTCGTGGAAGGCGCGGTTCATGCCAATGCATACGGCATCAATCCGAAGCGGTATACCGAGGTGGTCCATGCCTTCATCGAGAAGGCTCTTGGCGCAGAAATGCCTGAGGCGACCGCTTATTTGCCAAGCATTTGACTTTGGGCCATCACGATATACTGATCCAGACGCTGGCTTAATTCCAGAATGGTGCCGCTGCTGAAGTCATCTTGGGTAGCGGCATTCATCAACTCCATACGCAGATGCTCGATGGTTGCCTTCAAGTCGTTGCTGATTTTATTATTGGTACGGCTTGCGCTTCGGAGAGATTGAGGTACCATAAATATCACCTTTTCATTAATCTTGTCCCTATTTTATCGCATGATGCCAAAAAACATATTTTGCAAATTTGATAAAAAATAGCACTCAGTGTCGGACTTTGTAAGATTTTAACGCTCCCTTACCATCTGGGTGCTATCACTCGACAAAAAACTCCTTTATAATAGACCTATCGCTGCCGGCAACCTGATCACGCCGTCAGTTTTAAGGAGGAATGATGCATGTTTCATGCCAATGAATATAGCGGTACCCGCAAAGAGCAGCAGCAAGCTGTCTTGTCGCAGCTTCAAGCTCTCATCAGCGGAGAAACGAACCAGGTAGCCAATTTAGCTAATGCGGCTGCCCTGTTGAACCATTACCTGGACGATATCAACTGGGTGGGCTTTTACTTATACGACGGCAACGAGCTCGTGCTCGGACCGTTTCAGGGCCTACCGGCCTGCATTCGGATCCCGCTTGGCAAAGGAGTCTGCGGCACCAGTGCAGAACGCCGCGAAACGCTGCGGGTGGAAGATGTCCACGCTTTCCCGGGCCATATTGCCTGTGATGCAGCATCCAACAGCGAGATCGTCGTGCCCATCGTGAAGGAGGACCAGCTGATCGGCGTTCTGGACATCGATAGTCCGCGGAAAGGTCGGTTTGACGCGGAAGACCAAGCGTTCCTTGAGCAATTCGTGGCGACGCTGGTTCAACAGCTGCCAGTTCCCGCTTAAAGACGGATAACCGAAGCTTACACTGACTGCGCCAGGTTACGATTCCTGCAAAAGTGCAGTTTTTCTCGCTCAAAACGCCAAATTTCCGGGAATGAGCAGAAAAAGCCTGCACTTTTGCAGTTTTTTCCCCGCCACAAGTAAACGAAAGCGCGAGCCTAGGGCCAAACGAAACGGCCATCTAAGCTCGCGCTTTTTCACCTATACCCGGCGCCGACGCCGGCTAATTCCCGTTCAAAGTCCATCCTCCCCCGGTTTCTTAATGATCATTAATCCTTCCACGTGCCGTTTGCTCATCAGCTTGCGCTTTTTCCGGTTTTCCTTCGAATCGAAGACGATGTCCAAGTCGTAATCCTCCGGATACAGAGACTCGCTCTTGAGATATGGCTTTAAGCGTTTATGGTTCACCTTGATTTTCTGCTTCTGGACCTGAACTAACGCCATACCGCGCAAATCCGGCGGTTCCACGACGATGCCAATCTTCCCGATGGAGGTGACGAGAACGGCGTCACCCACCTCAAACTTGCGGGGAAGCGAAAGGGCTGCTTCTCCGGTTAACGCCCCGGCGTCAGCGGGTTGACCTGCGCCCCCTCCGTCCTCCGTTCTTTGACCGTTCAAGCCTGCTCGCAAGGCTTCCGGTTGTGCCGTCACTCCCGCCTCCTTCTCCCGCTGTCCCGTTTCTCGCGAGTTCCAGGGCACAGAAGACGCCTTGCCTCGCCCATCTCTCGCTTCTGATGCCGGCTTCGCCGGAACGATCTCATCCCAGCGCAGACCGCCGCTGCCAGAGCCATCGGGGGATTGCTGGCGGCTGACGATATGCTGCGAGCGTTCGATGATCCCGCCGGACATCCCGAGCTTGCGGGCAATTTCGATCGCATAACTGCGGCCGGATTGCCCGATGGTCAGCCGGTACAGCGGACGCAACGTCTCGGCGTCGAATTCCATCCGCGCGTTCTCAAATCCTTCCGCCCGGGAGGCGAACGTCTTGAGTTCGTTGAAATGGGTCGTGACCATAACCGTTGACCCTTTCCGGGCGAACTCTTCAAGAATCGCGATCGACAAGGCGATCCCTTCGCCGGGATCGGTCCCCGCCGCCAGCTCATCGACCAGCACCAGGGTTGCAGGCCCCGCCTCCTTCAGAATTTGCACCAGTGCGCCAATCTGAGCGGAGAACGTGCTGAGCGACTGTTCCAGGTTCTGACCGTCCCCGATGACAGCGCGAATGCCCTGGTACACCGCAAAGCGGCTGCCCGGTGATACCGGTACCAGCAGCCCCGACTGCACCATCAACGTCAGCAGGCCAAACGTCTTCAGAACGACCGTCTTCCCGCCGGTATTGGGGCCGGTGATAATCAGCGTCCGGTACTCTCTTCCGATCGCCATATCCAGGGGAACCATCGATTGCAGCAGCTTCGGATGCTTGGCCCCGCAAATCACCGTCTCTCCGGTCTCGCTGAGCTGCACCTCGATCCCGCCGATCGCCGCCGCGTATTTCGCCTTGGCAAAAATAAAGTCATACAACCCTGTAATCTCGATATTCCGAATCAGATCAGCCGCTTCCCGCTCGACCAATCCGGCGAGGTATCCGAGGATTTTCGCTTCCTCCCGCGCCTCTTCGCCTTGAAGCAGCTCCAGCTCGCCTTGCAAGGCAGCAACCTCCTGCGGTTCGATGAACGCGGTCTGCCCGCTGGTCGATTGGTCCAGCATCCGGCCGTTAACTTGCTTGTAGTAGTCTTTTTTCACCGGAATCACATATCTGCCGCCGCGCACGCTGACGATGTTCTCCTGCAAAATCGAAGCATGCCGAGCCATGACGGCCTGAATCCGCTTCTGGATCCGCTCTTTGACGATGCTGATTTTTTTGCGTACCTTCTCCAGCTCCCGGCTGGCGTCATCCATAATCACTCCGTGCCGGATGCAGCGGAGAATCTCCTGCTGCAGAGCAGGCGAGTCCTGCAAATCCGCCGCATAGACGCCGATTCTCCAGGCCAGCTCGCCTTTGGCGGCCATATATTTCTTAAGCTGCCCGCAGCTGTGCAGGAACATCTGCACCGCCGTCAAATCCTGCTCTGTGAACAGATAGCCTTTGCCCAGCAAAGAGACGACCTGCTCGATCCCTTCCAGCGAAGGCAGCGGGACACTGGCTCCTTTTCCATACAGGGCAAGCGCCTCCGCCGTTTCCGCCATCGCCCGCTCGACGGCCCGCTTCTCCATCATCGGTGCGAGCTCTTCGATGCGTTTTCGACCAGCATAAGATACTGCATATCTCAGCAATTCCTGTTTGATGCTTTCATATTCCAATGTGCTTAGTGAAAATCTTTCCAAGGGAAAGCCTCCTTCAAATGGGGTTAATCTTCCTTCTTTTCGGAAATCATAACCACCCGTCCAACGGGTGGTTTGCTCTTGGGGTATAACCCCTTGT
>NZ_JAWDJI010000121.1:0-706 GCF_032465655.1 Paenibacillus sp. 3LSP
TCTGCCTGAGCACGTGGCGCGAGAGCAAAAATGCGAGCGACGGTCGGCACGCTGCTATCCGTGGGTTGGTTACCACATGTTATGCCTTCGTCAGGGAGAGCCCTTGCAAGCTAGAAACGCACGTTCAGTTTCTTTCAAAACCTAGTGCAAACGGACTACGCAAATTCTCTCCTGAACCTTCGTTTGCTCCCGGGCCTCGTGCTCCGGCGTGAGCTTGTCAAGCGTCTTCCTTGACAAGCGGTGGGGTACAATTCAACACTTTTCCAAATCCTCATCGAAGATGAGGAACGCCACACGGCGAGTGTGGGGGTGCAGGGGGCAACGTCCCCTGCGTCCTTCATCGTCCAAAGGCGTTAGGAGGCTGCTGGCTGCTCCACGGTTCGAGCAACCGCCCATATGAACCCAATCAATTCCCGGGCCACCGCACCGACGGCCACATTCTTGTGCTTGTTCTTTCCAAACACAAGATGACGGTATTTGTAATGCAATCTTTCTTGCGCCTTCCAGGACAACAGCTGTACGTCGGCGGGCATACCATCTAATCGCTTGGCGAGATCCCCTTTTACGGCAGGACGGTGACGGTAACTCCAAGCGGACTCCACCAAAGTCCGTCGTAAGCGGCCATTTCCGGCTTTGGTCATGCTGCCGCGGCGAGTACTTAGGCCCGTGGAATACTCACGAGGGACCAGTCCCAAGTACGCCATCA
>NZ_JAWDJI010000122.1:0-14289 GCF_032465655.1 Paenibacillus sp. 3LSP
CCCGGGGGGATGGAAATGAACCTAAAAGAGCTTTTTAAAGATACTATACGAGGAGTTTTCCTTATGAAGGTTCTATATCACCCCGAACGGGATGAAATCCAATTGTCTTCCGTGTTGTACGCTTTAAGTGACCCGATTCGGCTTAGCGTTGTGGCGGAAATGCGCCGCTGCGGCGAACAGCCTTGCAATTATTTCGAGGTTCCCATCGCCAAATCGACGTTGTCGCACCATATCCGGACGCTGCGGGAAGCCGGCGTCATATCGACCCGGATCCAAGGCACGCAGCGGTTTATTTCGTTGCGGGAAGTGGATTTGGAGTCCCGCTTCCCAGGTTTGCTGACCTCGATCTTGGAGGCTTATGAGAAAACAGAACATAAAGAGCTAAACGTCAAATCGAAGTAAGATGATAAGCTGATCGTTAAAATAATACGAATATCCGATTAGGTAGAGACTTGAGCTATAAATCGGAGCCAAGGGGGAGCGTACCCGTGTTGAATATTGATCTCTCAGGACAAATCGCGCTGATTACCGGAGCAACCGGCCAGTTAGGCCGGGTAATCACCCGGACGTTGTCCGCTTGCGGAGCGAAAGTGGCGATTCACTACGTGAATAACGAAGCCAAAGCCCAGGAATTGCTGCAGGAGATTACCGAAGCCGGCAGAGAAGCGATGATCGTGCGAGGTGATATCACGAAGGAAGCGGATATCCAAGCGATGAAAGCGAAGGTAGCGGCCGAGCTTGGCGATCCGGATATCGTCGTCGCCAATGCCGTGGTGCAGTATAACTGGACCTCGGTTCTGGAGCAGCCGGCAGAGGATTATGTGAGCCAATTTGAATCCTGTGTTCTGCAGAGCGTGTTTCTGGCCAAGGCGTTTATTCCGGCGATGATGGGCAAAAGAAAAGGTCGCTTCATCGGAATTAATACCGAGTGCGCCATGCAGAATTTCCCCAACCAGTCGGCGTATACGGCAGGAAAAAGAGGCATGGACGGCGTTTACCGCGTCCTGGCCAAGGAGGTTGGGGAGTACGGGATTACCGTTAATCAGGTCGCCCCGGGCTGGACGATCAGCGATCGCGACCGCGAGCTTGCGGATCGGAATGATGCCGCTTATATCGCTGGAGTTCCGCTGAAGCGGCGGGGGGAAGATCAGGATATTGCCAATGCGGTTGCGTTCCTGGCTTCCGAGTTAGCCGGTTTTATCACGGGGGCGTACCTCCCGGTGACCGGTGGAAATGTCATGCCGGCCATCTAGGCCCATGACGACGACCAAGCTCTCGGGCAAGCAAGCCACCCCGAAGGCATACTTATCGGTACTCCGGCCTGTGCTGGCTTGTGCTTGGATCGAGCGCTACGGTACCCCGCCGCCAGTGAGCATAAAGCTGCTGCTTGAAGCTGCATTACCGGACTTGGATAACGGGATTCGGGAAGAGATCGGCCTACTGCTGAAGCTTAAGCGAGGTGGAGCCCACCTCGAGCCCAAATCCCGTCTTTCGCATATGGACGGTTATTTAGCTGATCGAATAGAAGGATACGAGCGGCTCGCATCGATCTTGGAGCCCCCGAGTCGAAATAGGGGCTCGGCTTTGTCTGAAATGCTGGATGAAATGTTCATTTCCGTTCTGCAGGAAGTGTGGAAGATGAGAATAAGGTAAGAACCACTCAAAGGACCGCTGAGGCGGTTCTTTCTTTTTTCTCTTTTATAATAAACTTCAAAAATTAGTGACACAGATGCATACATGGTCTATAATCAACGGAAGAAAGCACAATGTAACAGAATCAAAAAATAAGTAATACAGTCACTGGAGTGAGAGGGGGGACGCTTATCATCACGTTGGAGCATGTCAGCAAAACGTACAGCTTGCAAAACGGGCAATTTGAAGCGTTGCGCAATGTCTCCCTGCAGATCCCGGAAGGCACCATCCACGGCATTATCGGACCTAGCGGAGCAGGGAAATCGACGTTGCTGCGAATGATGAATGCTCTGGAGCTGCCGGATCAAGGGAAAGTGACAGTTCTGGGCCAGGAGCTCACTGCGCTCCCTGAAACAGCGCGGCGTGAGGTGCGGCGCTCGATCGGCATGATTTTTCAACAGTTCCACTTGCTGAATAACCGGACGGTCAGCGGGAACGTATCGGTTCCGCTGGAGCTTGCCGGATTACCGAAGAAGGAGCGCGCCGAACGCGTGGGGGAATGTCTGCGTTTCGTTGGCCTGGAGGACAAGGCTGACCAATATCCGGCATCCCTCAGCGGGGGACAGAAGCAGCGGGTAGCCATTGCCCGGGCGTTGGCAAGTCAGCCTAGCATCCTGCTGTGCGATGAGCCGACCTCCTCGCTTGATCCGAAAACCACAGCAGAGATTCTCGAGGTGCTGCTGCATATCCATCGGACCTTAGGGGTGACGATCGTGATCGTCACGCATGAGATGGACGTGGTGCGCAGCATTTGCCAAGGGGTTTCGGTGATGGAAGAGGGGCGGATCACCGATGCGTTTACGCTTCAGCGGAATGAGGCGGAAGTTGGCACTGCTGGAAGAACCGGTTACCACGCCTCGTACCGGGAGCAGTTGCTTGGCGGGATGGAGGTGTAAAGGCGTTGGATTTTCTCATGATGATGTGGGAGGGCTTCGTTCAGTACCGCAGTCAAATTGGCGAAGCGATCGGCGAGACCTTCATGATGGTTGGGATCGCGTTGCTGGCAGCCTTACTAATTGGCTTACCGCTGGGAACAGCATTGTATCTGAACGGTAAAGGCCAGTTATATGAGCACTCCCTGAGGTACGCTCTGCTGAACGGGATCGTGAACGTCGTTCGTTCCTTTCCGTTCCTGTTGCTGGTGGTGTTTATGATTCCGCTCACCCGCCTGATCGTGGGTACGGCGATCGGAACGCTGGCTGCCTCGATTCCGCTGGCCGTTGTGGCCATTGCCATCTATGCGCGATTCGTTGAGCAATCGCTGTTGGAGGTGCCGCGCGGCGTTATTGAATCGGCCCGGTCGATGGGGGCGTCCAAGCTGCAGATCATCACGAAATTTTTGTATGTTGAAGCCCGTTCCGGCCTGGTGCTGGGATTAACCTCCTCGACGATCAGCTTCATTTCCTATTCGACGGTGATGGGTGTGGTTGGCGGCGGAGGGGTTGGCGATTTTGCCATCCGTTACGGTTATCAACGGTTCGAAACCGAGCTGATGGCTGTGGTGATTGTGCTGATGGTTATTTTGGTACAAGGAATTCAATTTATAGGAAATGCGTTGTCCCGATGGTTGGATAAACGCTGACAATGGAGGGAGAAACCATGCTAAAAACAGGAAAATGGATCATGTCGCTCGTAGTTCTGATGTTGGTGCTGAGCGCTTGCGGCAATAACAGCAATACCTCGAATAACGGAACAGGTGTGGAAGCACCGGCAGCGGCAGAGACGGAGACGACAGAGAACGGAACTACAGAAACCACACTGAAAGTAGCTTCGCTGATTCCACCGATGACGGACATTCTGGAACTGATCAAACCGCAGCTGAAGGAAGAGGGCATCAACTTGGAAGTTGTGATCTTGTCGGACAATGTGCAGCCCAATGATGCACTGGCGAACAAGGAAGTGGATGCGAACTTCTTCCAGCATGTCCCTTGGATGGAGGAGTACAATAAAAACAAAAACGCGAACCTCGTACCGGTTCAGCCGGTGTATCATGCGGTATACGGCGCTTATTCCAAACGGTATAAATCGATGGAAGAGCTCCCGGATGGAGCAACGATTGTTATCGCCAATGACGCGTCTAACGGTGGACGCTCCCTTGACATGCTGGACAAAGCCGGCGTGATTAAATTGAAGGAAGGCGTAGGGATTAACGGGACTGTTGCAGATATCGTAGAGAACAAACATAACTATAAATTCGAGGAAGTTGACCTGCTCATGTTGGCCCGGATGCTGGACGATGCCGATTTGGTGCTGATGACACCGGCTTATGCCAGCCCGCTGGGACTTACACCGAAGAAGGATGCTTTGCTGACGGAAACCATCGAATCGGCATTTGCCATCACTTTGGTGGCTCGTGAGGATAACCGCGATTCCGAGCCGATTCAGAAGCTGGCAAAGGCGATTTCTAGTCCAGAGGTCAAGCAGTTCCTCGAGGACAACTACGACGAGATTGCGCTTCCGGCGTTTTAATTTAGTGCCCTGGCACGAATCTTGGTATAGTACCTGCTGATCGGAATAGGTCAAACTTCCCTCCTCATAGGATGATGTTAGCATGATCCATATGGAGGAGGGGAGTCGATGCAGGTTCATATCGTCCAGCCGGGGCAAACGACATATCGTATCGCACAATCCTATGGCATACCTTATGAAGATATCGTTGAAGCTAATGAATTGCCGAATCCGGAGAGGCTCGTGGTTGGACAAACCTTGGTCATCCCGAACGTCGGCAACTATTATTGGGTCCGGCCTGGGGACAGCTTATGGTCGATCGCTCAACGATTTGGATTAAGTTATCATGAGTTGGCCCGCGTGAATGCCATCAGCGTAGATCAACCCCTTTCGATCGGGTTTCGGCTGTACATTCCGCCGCGGCCGCGAAGAAGAGCGGAGTTTAACGCTTATGTAGAGCCGCGCGGCGGAACGGTCTCTGCAGCGCTGGAGGAAAGTGCGCGGGAAACCGCGCGATATCTGACCTACCTGGCTCCGTTCAGCTTCCTAGCGCAACGGGACGGCTCGCTTCGAGAGCCGCCGCTCAATCAGTTTCCGGAAATTGCTCGGGCAAACCGGGTTGTCCTGATGATGGTGATCACGAATCAGGAGAACGACCAGTTTAGCGATGAGCTTGGCCGGATCTTGCTCAATGATATCCCGATTCAAGATCGGTTTCTGGACAACATCGTCACGACCGCAAACCGATACGGATTTCGGGATATTCATTTCGATTTCGAGTTTTTGCGGCCCGAAGACCGCGAGGCATACAACGCCTTCTTGCGTAAAGCCAAAGCGCGATTCGCGGAGCAGGGCTGGCTGATGTCGACTGCTTTAGCGCCAAAGACCAGTGCCGATCAGAAAGGGAAATGGTATGAAGGGCATGATTACCGGGCCCACGGTGAAATCGCCGATTTTGTTGTGATCATGACCTATGAATGGGGCTACAGCGGTGGACCGGCTCAGGCAGTGTCGCCGATTGGTCCTGTCCGCCGGGTACTTGAATATGCGCTGACGGAAATGCCGGGCTCCAAGATCATGATGGGGCAAAACCTATACGGGTATGACTGGACGTTGCCATTTGTGGAGGGAAGCTCCGCAAGGGCGATTAGTCCGCAGCAGGCGATTCAAATTGCCGCGCGGCATGGCGTCGCCATTCAATACAGCGAGCGGGATCAGGCACCTTTTTTCCAATATTGGGATGCGGAAGGTCGGGAGCATGAAGTTTGGTTTGAGGATGCTCGCTCGATTCAAGCGAAGTTTGACCTGATCAAGGAGTTAGGGCTGCGCGGAATGAGTTATTGGAAGCTGGGTTTAAGTTTTCCGCAAAATTGGCTGTTGCTTGAAGACAATTTCGAGGTGGTCAAACGGGGATAACTTTGATTGATTGGGACGCGAGTAAACTTTGTGATTTTTGTAACAGAGTTGCTTGACAGCCTGCGGTATGATAGAAGCAACTTAAGTAATCCAAAATTAAATGAATAGAGATCTTCGGGGTAGGGTGAAATTCCCGACCGGCGGTGAGGTTTCGTCAAGAGGAAACCGCAGCCCGCGACTCGCGGATGGCTTTCATAGCCTGAAGTGACTGACTTGGTGAGAATCCAAGGCCGACGGTATAGTCCGGATGGGAGGAGATCAATGAAGCTTAAAGTTTGAATCAGGGACCTGTCATGGTCGCCTGCCAAGCTTATTTGGTCAGCCCTCGCAAAGCCTTCAGGAAGGTCGATGCGGGGGTTTTCTACGTAGACCCTCTATTCAAGAAGGGGACAGACACCATGGAGAAAGTCAAAGTAAGCAGTGGTATGCAATTCTCAGCCGGAGTGAATGCAGGAGCGCTTGCCGGCGCATCCGGTCCGATTCAACATTCGCCGAGAACGGCTCAAGCCCGCAAATCGCGCAGCGGTTTCTGGCTTGTCGTGTTGGGGGCAGCCTTGTGGGGCGTTGACCCGTTGTTTCGGGTCATCCTGCTGAAGTCGCTCACCTCGGCGCAAATCGTACTGATTGAGCATCTGATTATTGCGCTTTTTGCCATCCCGGTCTTATGGAAAAATCGCTCTGAGCTTAAAGGGCTGGGTTGGCGTCAAGGAGGCGCGCTGCTATTCATTTCGTGGGGCGGTTCGGCGATTGCCACGATTCTGTTTACGTTAGCTTTGTCGAGCGGAGATCTGAACGCCGTCCTGTTGCTGCAAAAAATGCAGCCGCTGTTTGCCATCCTGCTGGCCGGATTGCTGCTTAAGGAGAAACTGCCGCGCTACTTTTTCGGATATTTGCTTATTGCGTTGCTGGGCACGTATCTGCTGACCTTCGGTTTTACGATGCCGATTGGGCATTGGAGCGATTTCGTGCAGATCGGCAGCCTGCTCTCATTAGGGGCAGCCGCCTTGTGGGGCGGATCCACGATAATGGGGCGGTTGATGGTCGGGACGATGAAATATGAGACAGTGACATCGTTGCGGTTTATTTTGGCGTTGCCGCTGTTGCTGGCGATCACTTGGAATGAAGGGGCTGCATGGAGCCTGCCGACCGGCACCTCGCAAATTGCTGCATTTTCCCTCAATATGCTTGGACAAGCGTTGTTGCCAGGCCTGCTAAGCTTGCTCGTCTATTACAAGGGGCTGACCACAACCAAAGCGTCGGTCGCGACTCTGGCGGAGCTAAGCTTCCCAATGGTTGGCGTTCTGATTAACTGGATTGCGTTCCAGCAATTGATTACAGTCGCCCAAGCCTGTGGGTTCGTGCTGATATGGGGCACGTTATTCCTGATCTCCCGCCAGGGAGATACCAACCACTAATTTTGCAAAACGATGAAATAGCGGGGATCTCCTCCTGTTTGACAGGAAGGAAATCCTCGTTTTTTTTTTCAATCTCTGCATCCTCTTTGGCGAAATTTGTTATATGATAAGAAAAAGTATCAAATAAGGATGAAGATTATTTCGTGGGATGGAGACGGTGGAAAGTTTCATGTTGGATCTAAAATTAGATATGGGAACGGAATTCGTATTGCTCGTATTGGGCCATCTTCTGACCATCATTCTCTTTAGTGCATACAAGTTCCGTAATTCCAAACAGTCAGTGATGGACGTGTTTTATGCCGCCAAATGGCTGCAGGCTGTAACCTGGGGTTTGTTTATATTATCGGAAAATACACCGGGCATGGCCGTGCTCACAGCGGCGAATTTGTTTTTACTGCTGGGGGCTGCCTCTGAAATGGTTGCATTTCTGCAAGTGACTGACGGATTTAGCACCAAAGCGAGGAGGTTCTACGTATATTGGACCGCAGCGGGTATGACAGCCTACCTGTTGGTTGTTCTCCTGCATAATACCGCTTCACTTCGCATTGCTGTCGTCTCCTTCTCTATCGCGGTGATGCTGGCGATCCCTGCCGTTCGGTTAGTGTCATCGTCATTGAATTCCTCATTGTCCCAGCTGATAGGTTACATGTACCTCACAATCGCGATTGTCTTGACCGCTCGCACCCCGCTGGCTTTCTTCAGTCTCGGATTGGTGGACATGATGAACCCCGGCGTCTATCAAACGTTAACCTTCCTGGCTTTGTATGCGCTTTTAATGCTGGGGAACATGGGCTTCTTCCTTCTCTCCAAGGAGCGGACGGACCGGGAGTTGATGAGATTGGCCAGCTATGACGATCTGACTGGTGCGTTGAACCGGCGGGCCTTTATGCACCATACCCAGCAGACCTTGCGGCAATGCCGGAGGGGGGGGATCCCGGCCTCGTTTATTCTGATCGATGTGGACCATTTTAAGACGATTAATGACTCCTTTGGTCATCATATCGGAGACGAGCTGCTGCAGGAATTCGCCGGGAAGGTCCATCCTCGACTGCGGGAGGGGGATTTGTTTGGTCGGTATGGCGGAGATGAATTCGCGATCTTCCTTCCGGGAGCGGACGAGCAGGCCTCGGATGAGTTCGCTGAAAATCTGCGTGCCGCTGTGCTGGAGAGTCAGAGAAATCGCGGGCGCCTGGACACTAGACCCGAGTATACCATCAGCATTGGTGTGGTCACTGTTCCCGCAGGCTCGGATGTGCCGTTGCAGGAGTTGTTTAAATCCAGCGATGAAGCTTTGTATCAAGCCAAGCATGCTGGCCGTAACCAGGCTGCACGTAGCGGAGCATAACAGCGAAAGGCCGGGCCCATAAGGGACCAGCCTTTTTTTGGTTGTGTGCAAGCGGGATCAGTTCTCGTCCAGCCACAAAATTGCTGTAACCCCGCGCGGATAATACCGACTTCCGCAGATGACACCGGCCATCATCTGGTCGCTCCAGCTCCAGTAGGCATTCTTCTCGGAAGTCAGCCAGCCCACATGTGCTGCATCGGCAGCTTGACCTCGTTCGTCCCACGGAAGACCCAAGATCCGGCGGGCGATGAACTGGCAGAGATAAATTTTACTTAGCCAGGAGTTGTTGCTCGTTGAGGACAACTTCCAACCGCCGTCCTCGAACAGGCAGATGCCCGGCTGCAGCACTGTGTTCAGGTGCGTGGACAGCGCTGCGATATATGCGCCGAATCGACCGTTTGGATCCAGCGCTTCTTCGCAGCCGGTGTAGAGCGGGTAGATAAGACCCTCGATCGCAGGGATGATCTTCGAGTCATTGTTCTCTTGAATGACCGCTGGAATGTAACCGCCCGGCAGCATATGAGAAGTAATCGTGGCAGCACACAAATCGGCTTGGCGTCCGGCCAGCGCAGCCGCCGTTTCGCGGCCATTGTCACGAAGCAGCTTCTCTAAGGCAACGTACGCTGCCCAGCTCTTGCCGGCCAAATAAATGTTATTCCGCGCTTGCCCCAGCGAGACGTCCAGACTGTCATAGGTGGTGATTTCCGCTCCGCCCATTGTACGGGAACTGTCGAGGCCCATAATGCCGGTACGCTGCGACGGATCAGGATGGTCGCGGTTCACCATGCTTTCCAGGCATTGCTCCAGAATCGGCAGGTTCTGCTTCAACCATTCGCGATCGTTCGTTTGATGGACGTAAACGGTGGCGCTTAACACCCAGTTGACGAGTTGCTCCTGCGTCATGTGAGAGAAGCAGTCGTCGAGCGCATGCAGCTCATAAGACGAATAGCCAGGAAGGGTAAACGAGTTCTTTACGCCCATGTCATGCGTGAAGCTGATGCCGCCAGGATATTCGGTTGAATCTCCCGGAAACCGCACCGTATCCCGGTAGCTGTAGCGGCTGGTGTAGAAATCGAGTTCGTTTTTAACCGTCCATGGATTCATTTTGATCTCGTAAAACAACTGGTCAACCAGCAAATCAAACGTATTCATCATCCGGTATTCGCCTTCATTGACGATCCAGAGCGGCTTGCCGTCATGCTCCAGCAGCTCCGTGGAACCGTAATAGCTGCGGATGGCATGCGCAAGCATAAACTTCTGATCCTCGCTTAGCTTAGCGCCGTTCACTAGCGCGTCGCCTTGGCGGGCAACCTCCAGCTTACGGTCAAATTGTGCTAACGCATACTCGGCTACTTCTTCGATGTTCGCGAAATACCGCGTATAGTAGTAGGATGCATCTATCCCTGTTGTGACGTAACCAGCGCGGTAGAAGCAAAGTGCAAAGCGGTAAGTGGCTTTCTCGCCAGCCGGTGTATCCATAAGCAGTGCGCCCACGGGGCCAAGGCCAAACCGGAGATTTTCCGGAACCTTTGGTTTGAGAATCGATTCCATCGTAAAAAAGCCAGCGCTGGTAATCCGCGGATCGCTCGCCGCAATGGCGGTATGGCGGCCTTGGCCAATGCCGCAAATGCGGCCGCTCGTCACGTCCTCCAAGCGACGAATGGCGCTGACAGGGTCGTTGTTTTGCATACCAAAGAAGGCTTTGCGCGTCGACGTTCCCCGGGTATTGTCCACCGTGATCTCGGCAAGCACGGCCGGCATCAGCGCGAAACGCAGCTGCTCTTCCGTTGCTGTCTCGGGATCAGGTACGCCTTCAAACGGGGAGATTAAGCGGAACGTCAAATCGCCGGCTTGCCATTCGTCGATGGCTGCCCCAAATCGGCGGACGATTTCATTCCGATTGTACGGCAGGATGAGACCGCCCTCCACTTGCTGAACGGAATGTCGCTCGCTGGAGCCTGAATTGCTCTCTTCGGTCGTGTAACGATTACGCTCGTCCAGACCTTCGCCAAAGAACGGGAAAGCGCGGTAATGCTCTTGCCCATCGTCCTGCAGGCCAATATAGATGTTTTGGTTCGGCGGGCTGGCCATTTCTAGGTCGAAGCCGCCGCTTTGGCCGGGATAACCTAATGTAAAGCTGGCAAACGCTCCCATCGGAGAGTGATGCGCGTTAAAAAATATATTTTTACCCAAGTTAATTACCTCCTGTTCAATTCACAGCGGTTATGCTAGTTTTGATTATAACAAGGCTTTTGGGGAACGCCCATGTCCAAACCGCCGATCGATTTATCCAAAACGTGCACGGCGGTGAGGCAGGGAAAGCGATTAAAGAGAAGCGGAGGGATAAGGGTGGCTAGAGAACATCAGGTTACCGAATATATGCTGCCAAATATGGATTCGACGTTTAAGCTCTTTGCCGCGCATTTGCGAACGGTCACGCCGGAGTGGTCGTATCCGCGCCACAGCCACCCGCTGTTCGAGGTGAACTTGCTGCTGGCAGGCAGTCAAGAGATGAACGTCGGCGGTAAACGTTATGTGCAGCAGCCCGGCGATTTTCTGCTGCTGCGCCCCGAGGACATGCACGAAAGCCGGGCGCTGGGAACAGAGTCGATGACGTATTATTGCTTGCATTTTAACGTCGATGAGCCCGTGCTTCGCGAGCTGCTGTGCCGCGGCGAGAATCCGCTCTACACCGCAGACGGACCGCTGGCCCAAATTATTCGGCCAAGCTTGGACAAGCTCATCGCGCTTACTTCGGACGGGTCAGGTACGAAGGTGGCGGACAAGATGCGGACGATGGCTGCGCTGTTCGAGCTGTTTGCAGGGCTGAGCGAAGGGTTGGCCGAGCAGGAAGCCGGCGCGCCAAGCAGCCGGATGAACCGGATCGCGGCGGAGATCGCCGCCGCGCTGGAGCGCAGCGTCGAGGAGCCGGGGGCGGCGTGGAACGTGTCAACATTAGGGAACGCAAGCACCATAAGCAGCAGTTCCAGAAACAGCAGTTCCAGCATCACCGGCGAAAAGGGTATCAGCAGTAATGTTAGTCGCGGTAGTGTCTCCCGTGATGAAGGCTCCTCCGGTCGTCGATCCGTCGACGTTCTGGACGCCGATCGATCACGCGAGACTGTCGCGGCGGTCACTGCCGGACTTGGGTACAGCGCGTCCTCCTGCAATCGGATTTTCCGCAGCGTGTACGGGATGTCGCCGCGCCAGTATTTATCGGCGCTGAAGCTTAAGAAGGCCAAGCTGCTGCTGTTGGAGCCGGAGTTATCGGTGGAAGCCGTTTCGATACGACTTGGTTACAAGGATATTGCCCATTTCAGCCGTCAGTTTAAACGCTGGACTGGAGAATCACCCGGCAAGTTTAGAGCGCGGTTTCATATTTAACTTGAAGTCATATCCATTTTATTTTGAAAGGGGCTTGCTGTTTTGATCACTAAAAATGAAAGCGCTGACTTGTTAGCGGTACCGCGAAGCAAGCGAATTGTCTTTTTTGGCGACAGCATTACGGAGAACGGTACGTATATCCGGAACTTGGAGGCTTTTTTCCTGAAGCATCTGCCGGAACACCGACTGGAGTGGATCAATTTGGGGGTCAGCAGCGAGACTGTAGCGGGAACCAGCGAAAAAGATCACCCCTTCCCCCGTCCCTGCGTGCATGAGCGCCTGGAGCGCGCTTTGGCCGAAACCCGGCCGGATTGGGTGTTTATTTGCTACGGAATGAACGACGGAATTTATCATCCGTTTGGGGAGGCGCGTTTTGAAGCCTACCGCGATGGGTTGCGTCAAGCTGTGGAACAGGTGCAAAGCGTCGGAGCCCGCGTCATCCTGATGACGCCGCCGCCATTTGATGTTGCTTCGATTGGCGGAGAGGCGCTGCCAGACGGGAAGGATATGAATGAATACTCGTTTGAGCGACCGTATGTCAAATATAACGAAGTCTTGGAACGCTACGCATCTTGGGTGCAGCAGTACGGCGAAGCAGAAGGGCTGACGGTGGTAGATCTCCGCCGCCCGTTGAGTGAACTGATTCGTAAACGTCGTGAGGCGGACGCGGGTTATCGTTACGGCGATGGCATCCATCCGAACGAAGACGGGCATTGGGTAATCGCCCAGACGATCCTGAGCCGTGTGTTCCATTTGGAGCTGGAGCGGATACCGGCCTGGGCTGAGGTCGACGGGGGCGACAGCGAGTTTATCCGGCTCGTCGGCCAGCGGCGAGCCGTGCTGAATGCGGCGTGGCGAGAGCATGTCGGGCACACGAACCCGAACAAGCTGGAGACACCGCCGCTGGCGGAGGCGCTGCAGCAGGCTGAGGCACTGCTGCCAGCAATCGAGCGCGCCGCTGCGCTGGAAGGCGGCACAGAGAGCGCGGAGGTGCGCGAATGGATGGGGTTCGCGCGCACCGACTTCTACTTCGGCGGCCGCGAATGCGTGGTAGTCGCTCCGCGGGAGGCCGCGCCCGGCCGGCCTTGGGTTTGGCGGAGCGAATTCTTCGGCGCCTTCGCGGACGCCGACCTGGCTCTGCTCGAGCAAGGCTGGCACGTGGCCTACTGCCGGCTGAGCCACCTCTACGGCTGCCCGTACGCCGCCGGGCAGATGGAAGCATTTCGCGCCTGGCTGACCGCGAAATATGAGCTCGCCCCGAAGCCGGTGTTGTTCGGCTTCAGCCGGGGCGGCCTGTACGCGCTGCGGTACGCCGCGCTGTACCCGGACCGCGTCGCGGCGCTGTATCTCGACGCGCCGGTGGTGGACATCCGCAGCTGGCCGGGGGGCCAGGGTGCGGGTCGGGGCGCGCCGGAGGAGTGGCACGACTGCTTGGCGGTGTATGACATCGCCAAGTCAGCAGCCACTCCGGCGGAGGCCAACCGGCTCGCCGGCGAGGAGACGGATCGCCTGCTCGCAGGGCTCACCGCACCGGCCAGCGCTGGCGTGCCGGTGCTGCTCATCTCCGGTGACGCCGATCTCGACGTGCCGTTTGAGGAGAACGGGGCGGTGCTTGAGCGCACCTACCGGGCATGTGGCGGAGCGGTGATGACCATTCTTAAGCCAGGCGGGGGCCATCACCCGCACAGCTTGCCCGACATCACTCCGATTGTGCAGTTTGTCCTTTCTTCGGCTGCGAACCGAGTACAATAGCTGCCTATAGACCGTCCGATGGATATCGGACGGTTTTTTGCTTCGAATTGGAAGACTTCTTCCTTTGGGGGGAGGGGAACCTAGTCTTTCCGCGTTCTTTTCAACGATTATCCCGTTGCATCAGGAAATGGAAACAAGAGAAAGAAAGTGTGATATGCAAAATTGAAGCAAGATGCCGGTAAACCGATAAGTACGGATATGTGCAAGAGGAGGAATACGTTCTCGTCCTCCTTTTTAACGATTATCCCGTTGAATCAGCCGGTGGAGAATGTGAAGGAAGTAGGGGGCAGAAAGTAGCATCCAAGTAATATCCAAGTGTAGTAGTATGAAAGATCAGTAATAAACAAGTGTAGTAGTATGCAAGATCAGTAATAAAAAAGTGATGTGAGAAAACCGATGGTAGGAACATATGAGCTACAACTCACTGAGTTAATATAGATTAGATTGTGAAAAAAACGATAAATTGAACTTGGGTATAGCTTAAATCGGTTGAGCTGAAAGTGAAAATACTGAATAAGAAGCGGAAATGCTGAAATTGGTATAGCTGTAAATGAGTCGATTAACTGTGTTCGAAAGTCAAGGTAGGGGCGATTTCATGTTGTTTGGCATTCCGATCAGCATTCTTTCTTTGCTCAATAAAAATCGCATAGTACCTCAGTTAGCAGCCTCACGCTGCACCTGCAAGGAACGGCTTCCGCTGGCGTGCGTTCAGACCATGGGCGATTAACTGGCGGTAAGGGATCGCAGGAATGGACAAGCACATTTGCAGCAGGTTTTGGCGTATCTCTTCCTCGGAACAAGTCATGCGCAGGTAACGGCGGACGGTGTACTCGTTCA
>NZ_JAWDJI010000123.1:0-4252 GCF_032465655.1 Paenibacillus sp. 3LSP
CGCCAAGGCCGGGCCACTAAGGCCCTTTCGCCTGGCCCAGCCGCATTCTCGCCGCCGCTATTGCCTGCACCCGGGCCGGCGTCGCTGGATTCGGCGGCGCCGGATGCCTCCGGAGCCGCCTGGTCTACGGCGGAAGCGGAGCGGGTTCGCGCCGCCGCCTTCGAGGCCGGCTACCGCGAGGGCTTGTTTGAAGGCGGGGAAGCCAAGCTGGGCCGCTTAATTCCCCGCTATATGCTGCTGCCCGAAATCCGGGTGGACGACGTCATTGCCGCCGGTTTCCCAGCCGTTGCCGGGCAGCTTTATCCGATGCTTACGCCAGCAGAAGTGTTCGCTACAGCGGAGGGGGCGCTGCGGGAAAACCGACCGCTGTCGATTGTCCGTCTCGGCGACGGAGAACTGCTCACCTTGGCGCACGGTACGGTCATTTCCACCGAGGAAGCGCTCCGCTGGGGGGCTTTTTTGCCCTATGCAGGCGTGCATTTGCCTAATCCGGCAGCACGTGAAGCGTTGGCAGCCGCCATAAGGGCTGCGGATATTATCGGGGTTCCGGAATCCCGTCATCCGTCCTATCAGGGGCTGTTGTTCCCGGTGCTGCGCCATTATGGAATCGATTACCGCAGCCTGCGTTTGACCACTTCGACCGTCAATTATGAACTCAATACCGGAGGTTATTTAACGAGACTGGTGCATGGCCGGCGTGTCTTACTAATCGGGAATCAAGCGGAAGCGTTGGCGGGATATCTTGGGCAGCGCGGTGTGCAGGTTGTGGGTTGGCTTGCTCCGGTGCAGGGCGTTGCCGATGTGCCCAGGGTCATGATGCGCTTCCGGGAAGTTCCGGACTTTGATCTGGCTTTGGTTGCGGCTGGAGTGGCAGCAGTGATGATCTGCACACGGATATCCGGAGAACTGGGCAAAGTGGCGTTGGATACGGGACATTTAGCCGACAAGCTGATAAAAGGGGAGGCGGCATGGCCGCAGCTCGGGGAGGTGCACAACAGTGCAAATGGAGTTTGACGGAAAAACCAAACATACTAGACGCGGTTCAGGAACCTACGAGCAAGGATACACTGCCGGCTATACTTACGGAGTTCAAGAAGGCTACCGAACATTTGCTGACCGTCAGGAAATCACGAGTATTATTATTCCGACTTATGATCGTAGAGATCTGCTGCTACAGTGCTTGGATCATATTGATCGCTACACGTCTACACCTTATGAAGTCATCGTCGTTGACAATGGGTCGACCGATGGAACGGCGGCGGCGGTTCGGAGACGGCCGGGGCGAGTGCGGCTGGCGGTGTATCCGCAGAATCTGGGGTTCGCCCGTGCCGTAAATACCGGTCTAATGATGGCCAAAGGGAATACAATTGTGCTTCTGAACAACGATGTACTGGTGACGGAGCGTTGGCTGGATCAACTGCTGGCGTGCCTTCGTCAGTTTCCTCAAGCAGCTGCAGTTGGGCCGGTAACGAATTACATCAGTGGCGAGCAGCAAATGGATGTTCCTTATGAGGATGTGGCGGATATGCCGGCATTTGCTGCCATGTACAACCGTTCGGATCCGATGAAGTGGCGGATAACCGATCGGTTGGTAGGGTTTTGCGTAGCTTTTCCTCGAGCAACGCTGGAGCAAGTTGGATATTTCGATGAAGGATATGAGATCGGCAATTTCGAGGACGATGATTGGGTCGCCCGTTTGCGCCTGCAAGGAAAAACGCTGGTGATCGCCGGAGACACCTTCGTGCATCATTACGGAAGCATGACGATGAAAGGGTTAGGCAATCAGCAGTTTCAGGAAGTAAACACTCGCAACCACCATTTCTTTCGTGAAAAATGGGGAGATCTGCACGCTCTCTATGCACGGATGCTTGCTTGGCGGGGGGAACGGACGTTAAGGGCGGCGGATTTCTTCCCGACCCACGTGCGGGTTCGAGATGTGAAGGGAGGCGTACACTGGCTGGAGCATGGCGTTCGCCATCCGGTGCACCCGGCGGCGGCTGACTCATTGCCGGGGCTGCCGCGACTGTCCGTGCTGGATCTGGTCCAGCTTCCCGTCGGCCCGGCCCGTTCACCGGAGCAACTCGCTGGCTTAAGCAGTGGTATGCCATCCGAGGCGGGCTTTACGGATGGCGTCGTGGTCGCCAGCAACGGACGGTGGTACCAAATCGATCGGGGGCAACGGAGGGAGATCGTCTCGGAATACACGCTCCGCGCTTGGGGGCTTACGCCTTCGTTAGCTGTACCGGAGAACGAAGTGGCTGCCTACCCGGAGGGGCTACCGATTCTGCCTCCGCAACGCATCGTGAGCGAGGATTTATAGGCTGGAACAAGCCGGCTCTACAGGAACGCGCAAATTCGTACCGGCATATGTTATTGGAGGGCATCCTGAGGCTGGTGTCCGCAGTCCGCTAATCAGAGCACGGCGTAAAGGCCGGCCTTAGTTGAGGAGGAGTCAGAGTGGAGCAAAAAATATCTGAGATCATCGTGCACATGGCCCACTCTCACCAGCAGATGGCGCGGGTGATCGATGCGGAACGACAAGTCGCTGTACGCATGGCACAGATCGTTCATGCGATTCCCGACGCCGAGCCAGCGTTCGATGGGACGCCCGGCATTTTGGAGAATTCGGGTCGGATCAACAAAAGTGTGATCTCCTACTTAAATGCCATTGCCGATTTACAGGAAGCAATGGCCGAGAATTTGAGCCATGTGATGAAGCAATTAAAGGTCCAAGAAGAAGAGTGAGGTTAATGAAGCGGGGTATGATGCCATGAGCAGGGAACAGGCTTATCTGAACATGTTGGATGCGGCCGCAAAAATCCAGTGGAACGTCGCAATGATACTGGAAGCCAAGGCGGTCGAGTCCGAGAAGGTGCGCAACTGGATATTGAATCATGTGCTGGATAGCAGTTTCGAGGATCACGAAAAGCAGCTGTCCGACCCGCTGGAGGTTCACGATCAACTCGTGGAGGTGATTGAGGGCCTGACCAAGCTGCAAAATGGGCTGTGTAACAACCTGAAAACGGTGCTCCCTCCCGACATGACAGAAGGCGGCGGGGATGGTCTGGACGGAGGATTCGGCGGGTTGTTCGACGGCGGTGATTTTGATCTGGAGGCAGGCAAATGACGATGTTCCCCCTTCAGGCCGGGGAGGAGGCGAAACTCCGGTTAGTTGATGCTATAAGCCAAAGCCAGCAAGCGATGGCGCGGATTCTCGGCAGCCTCGCCGACGTGACCGAGCTCTCCCCGGACGCTGCAAGGCATATTGCCGGAAATATAGATAAATTGACCAAATATCAAGAAGCGATGGCCCGCACGGTTTGCGGGTTGACTTTTCATCGCGTCAAATATGGAACTCCTTCACCACCATGGATGATGGAAGCCTGCTATGCAGCATACGACGTGACCCGAGGAGTACAGGAGGAAGAAGAAGGATGGCAAAAACCAAACTCCGGCGTACCCGCCGTGTAAAGCCGCGTACGACGAGAAAAGTTCGGCTCCGCAGAAAACGGAAGCTGACCCTAAGGCGGAGAAGTAAGACGATCCCTGCCCGCCGCAAGCGTCGCAAGGCGGTACACAAGCCGCGTACACATCGCAGAAGAAGACGTAGAGTGAGACGCCGGCGAAACGCACTACCGGTCCCGGCAGCGGCGGTTCCTGTTACAGAACAAGGAAGCGAAGACAAGGCCGTTTATGATCAGGCCTATAACGAGGCTTATCAAGAAGGATTTAACAGCGGCTTCGCCCAAGGCTACGAGGACGGACATAAGATGGCCTACAAGGATCAAGTCTGACGTATCATCTCTGAAAAGAATCAATCTGATAGGTGCAAATCAGATCGATATCTAGCATCAAATCTATTAACCGTTGTCGGTTCATCGGCAGCGGTTATTTCATTATAGGTAGGGGGGCATATTGCCATTCTCCGCCCCTTTTTAACCATTATCCCTTTGAATCAGGGAGTGAAGAGAATGGGATGGAACTGTCCAGTATAAAAAATCTTGAAGTTGCCCAGGGGTCAATTCCTTAACTACTTGCATGTACTTCTTGTAATACTCCATACACTTTACTTCTTGCAATTCTTATGCGACTGCTGCAAGGAACGGCTTCCGCTGGCGTGCGTTCAGACCATGTGCGATTAACTCACGGTAAGGGATGGCAGGAATGGACAAGCACATCTGCAGCAGGTTTTGACACATCTCTTCCTCGGAACAAGTCATGCGCAGGTAACGGCGGACGGTGTACTCGTTCA
>NZ_JAWDJI010000124.1:0-39094 GCF_032465655.1 Paenibacillus sp. 3LSP
CTGCAAGTGACATAAAGAAAAAAAGATTATACAAGAAATTATTAGCTGGTGAAGCGAATTTATAAAAGATTAACATCAATTCGAAGCCTAAGATTAAGTAAATCGATAATGTAATTATTTTATTATTTTGCCTTTTTTCTGCTGAATCAATAATTTTCTTTATCTTTAGTATCTTATATTTTTCTTTAATTAAAGATCTTGCATCGAATTCCTTGGAGTTAAGCTCTCTCTCTATTTTTTCACAACGCCTTATGGCTTTTAGATTATAAGGCTTCACCCCATTTTCTATTTCGGTCCTAATTTGTATTATTTCCTCGATAAGCATATCCTGAGTAATATACATAAATATTTTTCCTCACCTTTTATTTAATTGAAAATTTGCCATCAATTGCTGTTAATCCATTCAGAGGATCTCTTATCCGTATCAGATGTTCATATTTTACTCTATTAGGGGTAAATCACCACTAATCTTGAACCATTATTTCATAATCGCCTTCTAACTGATTGAAAAAAAACAAGCATGGTATGTATTTGGGGGAACATCACAATGTAAAATAATTGGAACCCTCTTCCTCTCAGTTCTTCCCGACAATATTATTAAGCAGTTAAGCCTACTGCTAAAGCCTGGATCACCTCGATGAAGTGGAGCCACATCATCTTTAATAACCCATTATTTTCTATTTATCATAACTTTAATGTCATTTCCTGCAGCAGCAGATGCTCCTATAAACATGGAAAGCATAAGAATTAATGACGTCAAAAATAAAACAATCTTTCTTCACTGCTTTCAATCCTCCATATACTCCTCCATATACTCCTCCATATACTCCTCCATATACATTTTTGCTGTTAGCCTTTTTGATGACTATCTTTTTAATCATTCGACATTGGTCAACAGTTTTCCTTCGAAATGCCTAGAATCGAACATATTGGGAAGGATTTTCTTTTATTTGGAGCTTTTTTCCTCACTTGAAGTCCGTTGCATTAAAATTCTGGCCGAAAAAGTTGGTATCTTTAAGGGGCTACATTATTTCATTTAGGAGGAATACATATTATGGCCGGCAACCCAAGGCTGAACACCAATATAATTCTACTGACTTGGGAGTATTTAGCTCTAATGAAGCACAAAAGTAAAGAAGAGGTAGCAATAAAGAGGGATGATAGAGGCTAGAAGTATATTTTTACAAAAAAAGGAAAAGAGGAGAGCGTTAAATCTCCTCTTTTCCTGAAACAATTTACCCACGGTTACTATTATATTATTACCATTTCAAAAAAGTTTAGAACTTTATTTCTAAATAAATGGGTTTCATTGATATAGTCTAAGCGCGCGATATATCAGAGCAGCACACTCAGCCCGTGTCATGTCACGCTTTGGCTTAAATGTCTGATCTGGATAACCGGTGATAACTCGCTCAGTAGATAGAGCAGCCACCTCCGGTTTCGCCCACCAAGCAATTAACTTCGCGTCTTTATAGTTAGCTTGAGCTGTGGGGACATTACCTTGATATGCCGCATTAGCGATCATCTTTGCCGCTTGCTCCCGTGTGATGGGATCTAGTGGTCGGAACTCCTTCGCGCTGATCCCTTTGGCGACGCCATTTAGCACAGCGGCGGATAGTTCTGGCGCATACCACGCCGTCCGTTGTACGTCCTCAAAGGTAAGGGCTGCATCAGAGGCTTCTTGTAACTCCATAGCCCGCACGAGCATTGATGCAAACTCCACACGAGTCACTTGGCGGTCCGGTTCAAATTTGGAATCAGACACGCCTTTGACGATACCCATGGCGTAAAGTGCAAGAATTTCTTCCTTAGCAAAGCTGCGGTCAATGTCCTCAAACCCAGCCTGATCCGTATGAGTTTGAGGCTCAGCCGTATGCGGATGCGCAGCTTCTTGCTCGTCTACAGGAGGTTTCGGTTGCAACAAATTGCTTCCACCATATGATGGAAGTGACAGCGTCTTACCAGTTGCTGATTTTGGTTTGGTTTTATCTCCAGCGCTGTTCTCTGTCCAGACAGTAAACGTATAGCCCTTATCCGATGACAAATTGCTCGCGGTGTATGACTTCTCTTTACCACGATGTACTTCCTTCCCATTCACTGCATAGACAAAGATTTCATTCGTTAACTGACTATCTACTGTGACTGTCAGCGAAGATGTAGTCGGATTGCCAACAGACACCTCAAAGTTTGACGACGGCAGTGTCACAAACGGCGGAACAGGAGTTGCTTGACCTTCTCCGACGTCGTTAATCGGGATGAGCGACCAATTGTCATATTCTTTGGCACTCTCCAGTCCTCCGATCTCCTTGGCTGTCTCAGGGGCAGTAATGATGCCTACGACGTTACCAGCGTCGTCAACAATCTTGTACTGATCCGCTCCCTCAACCGGATCGATAACGATCACTACAGAATGCTCGTCTCGGTCTCCAACAGTGATTGGTTGACTGGATTGAGGATCATTCGGATCGATGCCCCATTCACCCGGAAGAGTGCGTTGAGTGAAGCTGGATTTTTTACCTTCGCCAGTCTCATTCACGGCGGATACGTAAACAGTATGAGTGGAGCCAGGCTTCAAATCTGTGATAGTGTAACTAGTTTCTTTTGTCTCTCCAATGATTTCATCCTGCTCGTTGTGAACTACATACTTCGTTGCGCTAATGACCTCGTTCCAAGCCAAGGTAAACTGAGTGGCTTGAACATTGTCTATCCGCACATCGGGGCTGGCTGGCAATGTTAATAATGTCTTAGCAGCAGCCTCACCATATCCCGATGCATTACCGGCCTGCACTTTCAACTGATAAGTTTCCCCAGCCCGTAAGTCGCTGAGCGAAATGTCAGTCCCAGATGTCTCAAAATACACGTCATCCGTTACTGTAACTTTGTATTTATCCGCTCCTGTTACTGGCTGCCAACTAAGCTTCGCCGTTGTATCGGAAATGTCTGTATTCAATAATTCACCCGGTTTGTCAGGCAAAGTGCGGACTGTTACTCTGTTGGCTACGCCAGTACCGCTCCGGTTTTCAGCGTAGACTTCAAATGTGTATTCAGTGCCTGAATTAAGAGAATCGATTTCAAATTGCTTTGTTTCAGGAGCCAATTCCTTTTCCTTCACTCCGTTCACCAGCACCACATATTTCTCAGCACCACGAACCGTATCAATTGAAAAGTTGACCACATCTTTACCAATCTCATCGACAGTAATCTTCGTCTTGCCCGGAAGCGTCAGAACTCCATTTAGATAAGCAATATCACCGAACCCGGATTCATTCTTAGCTGAAATTGAGTAATCATATTCTGTTCCACTATTGAGGCCGGTGTCAGTATAGGATAAATCAGACCCGCTATAACGACTCACTGCATCACGCAGCAATTCATACAGTGTTGCGGTTGGCGATGCCGTCCATGACAACTCCACTTCTGTTTCTTTGATCTGAACGGATTGGAATTCACCCGGAGCTGCTGGAAGAGTTAAAAAGCCAAGTACACTGCTCTGACCAGCGCCACTTGCATTATGAGCAGATACAATTACAGTATACTGCTTGCCTCCCTCTAGTCCCGTGACTTGATGTGTTCCTGCGGTGTTAAGCTCCTCCTCATAAACAATCTCAGATCCCTCTTTGATAGTGAGTTGGTAGCTTACAGCGGACTCAACATCATCAAACGAGACATTGACCTTCCCACTGTTATTTGGCACAAATGATACCTTCAAACCATCAACAGGAGCCGGAAGAGTGAGCACTTCAAACTGATCACTCCATTCCGTCGTCCCTACATAATTAGTCGATTTAATGCGGTATTTATAAGTTGTTCCAGCAGCCAAACCATCTTCTCTAATACGGTCTGTCGGATAATCCAACGTCCAAGATTGTCCAGTTACAGTGTTCTCAATTTCGTAACGATATCCACCGCCAAATGACCCGCTTGGCAGTGACCATCCGATTTCAGCCCAATCATCCCCGACTGAGTTCAAATGTAGTGTGGGAGTTACTGGTTGCTTCTGATATTGATACGGCCCGGATACTGTAGTTACTTCATTTCCTGCTAAATCTGCTGCTTTTATATGAAGATACCATTCACCTTCGCCGGGAATGCTCAACTGTAATTGATCAGAGTCAGCTGTTTCCCAACTAGTAGGAGCCGATTGGGAGTTACTTAACTTATATTTTCGCTCATTTACGTTAAGGCCAGAGAGTTGATCCGACCACCGAAAAGTCAAGCTTATTGGATAACTGGTCCACTCCTGATTTTCTGGTGCGGTTGAAATGATCGGTGCTGTCTTATCAAGAATGATGGTGCCGGTATAGGTTATCTTGTCGATTCCCTCATGACCGTCATCTGCTTGAATTGAAATGCCGGTATACATACCTTCTGGAATCTCACTTGTTGACCACTCCAACTGCCAATCCCCCGAAGCAGTTACACTTGTTGATTTAGTGATACCTGCCAATGCAGCGGTAATCCTAACCGAATCTCCGTCTGAATCACTGACTGTGCCTTTGAGTCTAATCTTACTTGCAGACTGATTCGCCGTAATATCAGAGGAATCCACCGTAAGCACCGGGAACATATTAGATATGGACTTTCGGACATACCAATAACCATCTGAATGAATTCCGTTATCCGGGTATGTTCCCTCTTTATCTACGACATTTGATTGTACTAACGCCCCCCTAGTAGGTACATCAACACTGTTGACATATTTGTTATATACCTTGATATAAGTACCTGTACGAGTTGATTCCCCTGGTGGCTGATAGTAAGTAATATCCCATCGTCTTAAGTAGTGAGTATTTTGGTCATCTAATGCCGCGTACAAAGTATATAATTTATCATCTCGACTTGTTCTAATGTAACTCTCACTCCCCGGTACTGTGTATCTGCCGCTAATCGGGTCAAAGTTATACGTTGTTGGCCCAATCCATATTAAACCATATTTAAGATCTTCATCACCCTCATAAACCCAATCAGTCTCTATATAATTATGAGTTTTTGATACAGTATACTTATCCCAAAAAAATAGGGGTGTTTTGTCTATAGTCAGAGAGCCATTGTAACTAGTTGTTACTACACCGCCACGCCCATCATCTGCTGTTATCATAATGTTCGAGGAAGTTCCTGTGGCTGAAAACTCCGCCGTCCGCCAGGTTAATGACCAATTTTTAGCCGATGAAGTATTCGAAACTAAAACTTGCTTTTGAACGCCATTGATTGTTGCTCTTATTGAAAGAGTATCATTATCCGAATCAACTGCCGTACCGGCGATAGTAAATGTGTCAAACCCAGATTTCAAATTTATACTTTTATTTCCAGATTGAATCACATCAATTTGAGGCAAAGAGTTGGGAACTTCTGCACCTTTTACATACCAGTATCCATCCGAATGGATACCATCATTGGGATAAGTACCATCAATAGCTTTTATATCTGAGGCTACCAATGTCCCGCGTGTTTTAGGAGGGTTGGTTGTTAGTTGATATACAGTGTATACTGATCCCTCGTCAGTTGATTCGAATGGTCTATAGAACTCGATTCGGACTGGGGTATAATAAACATTATCCTTGTAATAGGCGGTGTTAGAATATCTGGAATTTAGTCCTCCGGCCCATCCATATACATAGAGATTTCCCGATCCACCCACTGATATATAACCATACCCGTCTATCCAATAATTATTGTAGATCCTGTAATAGTCTTCATTTGAGGCCAACCAATCACCGCTGTAGACACCTGAATCTATCCGAGACTTGTACACCTGCCCTGATGCAGTACCATCATTGATAAGTGACCACCCGGCTGTGTCTACATTGTACTTATTGTAGTAATAATAAACGGCTGCATCACTCTTTCCAGCTCCGACGAAAGTCATCCCCGAAAGTACGACTGCAACCAAGAATATCAAGTACGCTACCTTTTTAATCCAATTCATCTTGTATCCCTCCTGCCCCCTGCTCAGTCAAAATTAAGAACCTCCTAGTCATTGTGCAGGAGGCTCTGTGTCCGTAGGAGCAGGGTTAATCTTTTGTTCTTCTACTTCTTGATTATTGAGATTCATTTCACTACTGATCTCCACTCCAGTTGGAGCAAAATAAATTTCTCCTTCTTCCTGATACTTAATCAGTGCTGCTGCCACATCTGGATTAGTAGTCTCTACGACGGCAATGGCTGGGATCGGATTCTGATTCCCCGTTCCTTCTCTCTGAGGCTCATAACCGTTCTGATTCTGTCTATCTTTAATGAGTAGACCTTTAAGCAAAGGATCATCAGCAGGAGTGACCAACTCGGATGGCTGTCGGTCTTGCCCCTTGATATACACATAAGCATCAACAATGGTTCCCGGCTTAATCATGTCCCCGGCACTCTTAACCTGGTCCGTCTTGACACCAACAAACATCGCTCCGTCTTTTAATTCAAGACTTTCTCCAAATTTGCTTTCCTTAGCCGGGATAAGCATCGACTTGGAAACTGGTATTCCTTTAGGAATTCCAACCTCAGTTGTTACCCAAGATTCGCCTTCCAGCTCCTTCAAATCCCGGATAGCATCATCTGGAACTTCACTCTTCACAACATTACGTTGTACGAGCTTACCTTCCACCAGACTATACGGAGTTAAATTATCTGCTGCCACATAAACCAATTCCGTTGTCACCTGCTTATTGACGATGCTACTCTGAATAACAACGGCTACTCCAGCCAAAATTAAGGCGACAAATACGATGAGCAATCGTCGTGTGGCCTTATTCCATAATTTTTTCAAAATACATTTCACTCCCTGTTACTTAAATTCTCCAAGATAAGGTGTGTGGCGCTTGATAGTTAATGGATAAGAATTAAATCCTAAAATCCTACCCGCAACGAGTTTCACACGAGTATCAAACTGAGCTTCAATTCTTGGCACTTTTGATGCTGTGTTCAGGTAGGAAATTGTTGTCACCAAGTGACTATTCGAAAAAAAATCATTGGTTAGGTCGGTGTTTAGTTTCAAATTAGTTTTCAAAATGTTATGAACCGTTCTTTGAGCTATAGATTCATTTAGTTCCAACCTCCCTCTCTGGTGCTCTATTTCTTCGACACCAGCAATAATCGCTCCATCAAGCGCTTGTTCCACAGCCTTCTCAATTTTGATATGGGCGTTGTAGACTACCAGAAAATCAGTGAGAAAAAACAAAGCAAAGGCGCCGAATAATATCAGCGCCAGATTTCGGAACATATTAGATCACTTCCCTGTCATCGGAAGAATGTACGAGCTAAACCATCTTGCTTTACGCGTATCGGGAGCTTTACCGTCTTTCCCAGCGGTTTTAGACCGATGCATTCATATTCCATACTAGCCTCAACCTCAACGGTATTTCCTCTTTCCACAAGTTTCGGAGTAGCCGTGAGAGTTACTCTAGCCGGATCAATACCAGTCTTTTGAATAAGCCTATTGAACTGCTCGCGATTCGCACTATCGTAACCATTCTCGGCCTTGATAACTTCAAGCAACTCATTTGTAGCAACAGTCAATTTCTGCTGCTGTACGATGTAACCGTACAGGTCGATACCAAGATAGAGAAAAATGGCTGCGACCAGCGTGAAAAACATGAGTGGAATGGAACCTACAGCTCCACGGTTATTCCTGAGCGGAGCTAGCCATGTTTTAAGCACCGAACTTCTCTCCCCTCCCGTGGCTTTTTTTGGTATTAATCATTAAGAAAGGTTGTCAAGTTTCCCTGTGATGGATTGCCAGAAAGTAGGGAGCCAGCCTTTGATCAAGCCCCATACAACCACAATAGCAAGTACAGCTAACAGGGCGTAACCCAAAATTTCTACGATTGAAGCCCCCTGTTGATTTTGTAAAGGTCTTGCCAGTCTGAGTACAACTGTTTCAGTACGAACTACCAACTTCTCAGCCACACCATTTTTCCAAGTTACCACTTTGTTCATAAATCTTTTCATTCCAATTACCTCCTGAATTTTATAAGTTTTGAATTTGTGAAAAAATATCAATAAAAGCAATAATGACGGCTGCAAAAGCGTGAAGAGCCACCAGAATATATAGCATCTTAATCTTCTCTGGCTGGCTACGGGTGACTTCCTTTAGTGCAGCAAGCCGGAGTTTCCGGAGATCTCCCTTAATGCTGTCGAAGTACTTCTTGGCTTCTCCATAACCGCTATTGACCCCAATCTTTACCGCAGCAGCAAAGTCCCGCATGACGGGTACATCGGTTTCAGCCGCAAACAAATCTACGGCATCGGTGAGTTTCATAATGCGGATGTTGGCATTGAGCCGTGCCAGCATTTTCTTCATCCGGGGACCACTCGTTTCCTCCAGCCTCTGAATTGTCGTCAAGAATGACTTGCCTGTTTCGAGAGCGATCATCATTTTGCTTATGAGCTGCGGCAAATCCCTTGTGATCTCTTCCTGCCTGCGCTTATAGGCCTTGGTTATTTCACCAAGTTGCGCAAAAAAGAACACAGCTACTGCCAACGGTATGGCTAAAAACAGAACTGGAAGATCGAGCAGAAAAGGAAGCACTAAAAAAGGAAGGCTCCCGGCAAGCGATTTAACCGCTTTGTCAGCAAGCTCTTCCTCAAAGGTGTTTTCTTTTCCAAGCAGATTGTACATCCGACGAAGCTTCCCATTAAAAATTGGCAGCCGAAGATTGAGTAACTTCGGCATGAGCCTTTCTGCAAACATAACCGTGATTGGGTCCATTTTCAGTTGCCGTAACTCTCTGTGATTTTTCTGGAGTAAGGCTGCCTGATTCGCATAGCGCTTTTCCATATCGAAGCTGGGCAAGAGAATTTTTAGTGCCAGACCGGTACTAATCATGACAGACAGAAACAGTAAGATATTAGATACAATCAATGGACATCCCCCCTTTTAAATTTTGTCGAGATTAAGCGACAGGTAATCGTCGCCTTTTCCTATAGAAAACAGCGTTGCGGCTGCAAAGGAAACTATATAAATCTGACCATGCAAAGTATTTAAAAAGACATTTGCATTGCCATTGTTCATAAAGGACATCATGACTGGCATCATCCACGCCATACCGATGACAGTAAAGAGCTGTTTTCGTTTGCTTTTAGCTTCAATGTCCAGTTCCTGAATCTGAGTGATATCCTCTCCAATCTCATCCACGGTATCCTTCAAACTATCCAATGACTGAGGATGAAATCCTTCCATCTGAGCCATTCTGAGCTTATCCAAGAAGTCTTCCATCTTTCTGATCTTCAGTTCACTTAACATCTCTTCAAAAACTCGATCAATCGGAAGCCCCACGCGTAATTGATTTGATGCTTTTTCGAAGATCGGCTTAGTCACACCGTCCATATCAAGCACTGCATTTTCTAATGCTTTCTGGACGTTCGGAAAATCAGTTAGCTTGCTGATAAAAAGACGCAAGTTTGAAGGAAGATCGAACAGGACGTTTTGTCTGATTTTTCGTTTCACTTTCAGGACAATCGTTCTTGGCAATGTAAAAGACAATACGGCTCCCAAGGCAATAAAAAAGTAGTTTCCTGTGAACAAGGCAATCAAGCCGATCAAACCAACGGAAAACACAACCAGGAAAGCGAACTCCCGAAAGGTGAGTGACCACCCAACCGTCTCCGCTTCCTTACGCACCTGCTCATAACCAAGAAACTTGGAGAGTGTGAATCCCTTATCTGCATTGGCATTAGGAATGACCAGTAGCAATGTTACAAGAGACAAAGCAAAAAAGTAAATGAAACTGACCCATAATGACATTACTCACTCCTCCTCACACCAACGAGATATTGTTTCTTCAGGAGCGCCTTCGGCAATCAGTTTTCGTTTTAGCTTTGTCAGCTTTCCCGTCTGATTAAATCGACGACGAACTGGATCATATTGAAATATTGGTTGAATAATCGGCTTATCACCTTCAAAACCAATCAATTCACCAATTTCAAAGACCACCCTTTTCCCAGTACTCGCTTCATATTTCTGAAACAAAATCAGGTCAAAGGACATGACGATCTGTGATGCAGTCATAGGATTATTTCCTGAAAGTTGTAAAAACCGCACAGCAGCCTCTTCTGTTCCATTAGCATGTATCGTTAGGTGGACAATATGTCCTGTGTTCGCAGCCACAAGGGCTTGGCTGGCAGCAAATTCATCCCGTACCTCACCGATCAAAATGACATCAGGATTTTGCCGAAGGCTCGTTTTTACAAGTTTCGGAATTGGATAAGCTTTTCGCTCATCCTCATGTTCCTTTACAATTACGGAAGCAATATTGGGATAATCCTGATAGCTAAGCTTAGCTTTGAGTAACATTTCTTCGGAATCCTCAATACAGAAAAATCGGGTCAATGGATCGTAGTACTGTGGGAAGCGTATGAGTTGAGTTGTCTTCCCGCTATTCGTTCCGCCCGCGATAATGCAGTTTACCCCATAGGGAAGAACATCCTTAAGAAATTCGGATATTTCCTTTGAAATGTTGCCGTAAGAAATACATTCCTCATCCGAAAATACATCCGGCGGAAATTTACGAATGGAGATTATCGGGCTGTGGGTACTGACCCCTCCCCTAGTCACATCCATGATTACATTGATACGGAACCCGCGATAATTCGCGTCAATAACAGGCTCATTTGCAGTAAGTGTCTTACCAATTGGCATAAGCATTTTATCAATGGTCTGATAAATATGATCGTTGTCGCGAAAACGAATTTCGGTCATATGCACAGGAAACCCATTGCGCTCAACAATCACTTCCGCAGGAGCGTTAATCTCAATACTGCTAATTGCTGGATCATCCAGTGCCGGCTGCAACACGCCCATCTCCGTAATTTCAGTACGGATATAGTCAATAACTTCGCCAATATCCATGCTAAATTTCAAGTCTCGCTGATCCCGGATAAAGTCTGAGATATGGTATTTGACCCTGTTCCGTGCTTGCTCATCAATGATTGCCCGGACAAACTCATCATTGTAGTTTGTGATAAGGTATTGCTGCGTCCGCTCCAGCAAAGTCTTTAGGTTTTCGTCGTCCGTCTTGCTGCGAGTACTGGTTGCCTTAATTTCAGGCCGACGGTACTGTACGAACTCTGCCGGATTGATCAATCCGATAGCCATCCTTTTCTCCCTCCCATAATGCAAATAATTGTTCTGGACGGCTTAGAATAGGTTCTTCCTTAAAGTCACTATTTCTAAACTCGTTACTAAATAAGCTTACATTCTGCACATCGTAGTCCTGTTTTAGCGTTTTGCAGGCTGCATAGGTACGGATAATTTCAACCGGCTCATTCATATTTAGCACGACTTGATCTGCTTCTCTCAACGAGAAGAAGGTCATTGGATGAATCAGTTGCCCCTGTAGAACCGTAAAGATGTAGTGATATCCTGACAGATGGACTTTCAAATACGCTGGTAATTCACTTAATGTTTTGTCTTGTTGAAGCTTAATCAATGTAGGACTATCAGGCTTGCTTTTGGGCTGAATCAGTAATCCATCAAACCCATCAAAATGCTGCAAATACTGGTGAATCCCCTGCAACATCCCCCTGTCATAGTCAATCAGCAACTGATCTACCGACTGTGCATGCTCGAGCTCCGTCACCCCCATGCGGTAAGCAACGCGTGGCAAACCCAAACATGGAAACTCAACAACCACGGCCGTTTCTTCCCGTTTTTTCACCTGACTCAACAGCTTCTCTAAAAGAAGTGAAGAATCTGTACCCGCTGGGTTCCACAGCGCAACCATAACGCCTGTCGGTGAGCGCGGTGGTTCTTTTTCTTTCTTCCATCTAAGCATTCCGTGTCTCCTTTCCAAATAAAATTCATCGGGGAATAGATGTTCCCCTCATTCTTAAATAAAAAAAGCCTCCACTCAAAAATAGAGTAGAGGCTTCCTTTATTGTACAAACCATCGTTTTCTTTTTGTTTTGGGCTGCTCCAGCCAATAAGCAAGTTCCCCTGCATCCGTAAATGGATTAGCCTCTAGAAGATTCATAATAGAGGTTATAGATGGGAACATCTCTCTAAATTCCTTGATCATATCTTCATCGGCATAATTAATAATGAAAGAGGATTTCCTCAACAGGACAGAAAGTTGGCTTAAGTGTTGGACAATATAGTGTAAATCCCATGGTGCAGCTGAGAGCGTAATGAGTTGAAATGGGCAACGCAAAAATTCTTGCGCAGCCGAATTCATTTCTAATCTTCCTTCGTTCTCATCCACCAATACGCCAAGGTCAAGAATAACTGAGTCATACCCGAGCGTATAAACTTCAGCTACATCAAATGGCGAACGATTAGGGAAGAAATCAATACCGTGGCGCTTGAACTTTAAACCGTCAAAATCTGTAGCAAAACTCACGATGTCTGATGGTCTGGGCTTATTTCTATATTCAACAAAAGCCGTTTTCAATCCCTTACTCGCTGTCTCATAGGCAATCTGGAGGGCTGTGTGTGTATTACCACTCCTACGTGCCAGTCCCCCAACTGCAACGATGTAGGGCTGGGATACATGATAGATCGGCAGTTTCTCCGGTTGAGAATCGGTTTTGTTCTGCTTATCCATGTCTACATATTCCTGTTTTTCTTTTAAAGTAACAGGACTCTCTACATGATCTGTTAACTCACGGGCTTCTCTCTCTTTACTTTCATCATTTACCGGTACAGTAATTTTTTCAGCCCGTTTAAATCCCCTTGTCCAGTCGGACAACAGCGTCTGAACCTTCCCCTTATTCTTCTCTAAAGAAAATCCAACTTTCCTCTCAACTTTCTTTTGAGACGCCGGTAATTCAGGATTAAAGCCAGGAATATCAGCCAATGTTTTTTTCGTTTGAATCCATCTTTGTACATCCTCTATTCCGAATTGTTCGGCGGCATAAACATCATATATACCGTACATTCCCAAACTTCTTTGCCACTCGCTATCTACTTCTGGCAAGATAACAATCAGTCTTGTATCTGGTACGCGCATACGCACTTCCTTCAAGAAGTTCACACAATCCTGCCTATGTACTACTCCTAGACCTCCATCAACAATTGCGATTTCCGCATCTACCTGCCCTGCTGATGCAGCAACGGCAAACTGCTCAAGCGTTACATCCGTACCAGCAATAAAATAACCTTGTGTTTCTAAAGCTTCAGCAAGTGGCGTTAGAATGGACAAATCAAACACCAGGTGTAGTTTCACTGTTCGCTCCTCCCTTATCATCAAACAACCAGTTCAAAATAGACATAACCCCGTCAAATATCTGCGGCCAGAAATTAATAATTAGATAACCAATTATGGATAAGAATAAAACCAAAAATGCAAGTGACAACAACTTCTTATAGAATAGACCACCGATAAGCAAGATTAGAAAAATGGCAAGTGCGAGATAAATATAAAAGTTACTTCCTGACCGAACAGCAGAAAAAAGTTCCTCTCCCTTTTCATTTAAGCGATTCCCCACTTTTTCAGGATCAAATGCCTTAGAATTGTCTTTGATCTCCTGAGTTATAGATGCTTCAATAGATGCATCATTTAAAGCAAAAGCCGTATTTAAGGGGACATGGCTGACCAGTAAAATAATCGCCATTAACAACGCCCGTACTTTTAAAATCATCTGTACTCCTCCATTTTATAGCAAAACAAAAACAACCCCTGATTATAGAGGTTGTTGTTTTGGTATATTTTTACAATTAAAAGCCCATAGCTTCGCTAAGGACAATACTATTGTATCTCGACTTTGTACACCCGTCAATCCCCTAATTGAGATAATTGTTCATAAATACTAGTTACGTTTTTAACCCAATTTGTTCCTGTTGCATATACCCCGTTTGGATTTTCAGGATCACTTAACCAAGCAATAGGACTAACTGTACTGGGCTTTCCCTTAGAAAGCTTTACTATCGTCTTAGCCGCAATTATAGCGGCATCCTTGGTTGTTAATTCAGCCCCCCTCCCCTCTTGCCAGCTTCCAAAGACATTCCATGGATTCTTCACTATCTTATCCGCATACTTATTGCTTTTTGGAACAAAGGATTGTTCTGCTCCAGTTATGGCAATTAGCAAATAAGGATCAACTCCTTGAGCTTTTGCCGCATCGTCAATCATGGTTAATATCTCTTTTGTAGCCAACATTGAATTTCGTTTGCCTAACCATTCAAGTAATACAGGAATATCCAAAGGGCGGTAAGTCAATATATCGGATGATTCATCGTAACCGAAATAAACCAGCGGATTCACAGGCTCTCCATTTACGCGCACTTCAAAGTGTAAATGCGGGCCTGTTGAACCGCCAGTATTCCCTGATTCGGCAATTTCTTCCCCTGCTTCAACCTCTTGACCCGATTCCACCTTAATTTTATCAAGATGATAATACCTTGTTTCTATACCATCATGCTGAATCATGATTGCATTACCTGCATTCCCCATGTAATCCGCAAAGATCACTTTTCCCGACTTCGCAGCATAGACAGGTGTACCTATTGGAACCCCAATATCCACGCCTGCATGCAGTTTAATAATTCCCGTAATTGGATGGACTCGGCTGCCAAAAGTGGATGTAATCTTGCTCCCCTCTGTCGGCCAAACTAATTCTCCTCCAACTGGATTAAATCCAATTAAGGAATCACCTTCCCCGTCACCATCTGAAAGATATGAAAGCCAGTATTCCAGAAGAAAATCCTGATCTTCTACTCTCTTGGCACCATGAGCATTAAGGATTTCTCTTAATGGCTCCCAATCTTCACTGTACATCGGTTCAATCCGTTGTAATTTGTCTTGGGTTACAGTTGTCGTCAGATCACCGCATGGAGATGGGGAAGTTTCAGTTGTTGTTTCTGAATCATAAGTATAGACATAATCATTTTGAATCGTCTCTGCCTTTTTCAGAAGAAGAACGGGCTGACGTTCAGTCACTGTTGACTTTTCGTACGTAACCTCACCATCCTCATCTTCATTTCGAAGACAAACCTCTTTCACCGTAACAATCTCAGAACTTTTCCATGTGAACTTGGGGCGTACTTCTTTAAAAGTCTCCTCTGGTTTCAGCACTACTTCCTTGACGTTTTCATCTAAAAATGCGTTAAAAAAAGATGGATCGTTGAGTGAACGATCCACCTGAGCCAGCCACTGCCAATTCAATGCATAGGTTTGGACTTGAGATTCTTGCTCTGCTGTTAACTCTTCATGCCAGCGGTCAGCAATAGCCTGATACTCATCAAACAACTGTTCATCTGAGTCTTCTTTGGTACCATAGAAAAAACCAGATGTACGATCCTTGATTGTATCGAACGTCCCTATCACTGACTGCTTCGGAAGCTCAAAGATCATAAAATAGAGCAAAAACAGCAGTAGTGCAATCCCTCCAATAGCCAGTACATAAGGAAGAATAGCTTTCAATATCGGCTTTAATGCTTTGTTAAGGAGTACTCGTCCTCCTTGCTTTAGTATTTTTTCAATATCCATTCTTTCCCCCTAAACATAATAATTATAGTGCTTACCTCCAGTTGATGGAGACTTATCAGGCCCTGATTTTGGAGACGGAATATTTTCTCTTGAAGATGAATTTACAGTTTCACCATTCGCATTCTTGATTTTATTGGCATCCATGACCCCTCCTGTGACTTCTCCACCATCTGAAATAATGTCACCTTTAAAATTTCCGCCGTTGGTTCTAACTCCCCGGTTTACGGCAGCATTTCCAGAAGCACTTCCGGATCCACGAGCACGAGCCGGCCCAGTCTCAGCAAAGTTGGACTTACCCTGTGTCTTTGTTCCTTTGTCAGTATTAATTGCCGTTATATCCCCATCAAACTTCCCGCCATTTATAGCTACACCCTCGTTGATAACACCTCCACCTTTTGCTTTTGTTCTAAAGGTCTGTTCAGTTACAACAGTTGTCGAACGTTGCATAGGCTTTTCTTCATACGGTTGATCGTGATCGGTTACAAGTGTCGGTTCTTCTATAGCTTCCTCTCTACCGCTTCTACCGCTGTTAACCCAATCTGCGACCTTCTGTGCACCGGAGTAAGTTTTCTTACCTAACCACATACCGCCATTCCCTACCAACTGAGCACTTTTTCCAATTCCTCCTCCAACAGCCCCACCTACAAATGCTCCTTCTAATGGCTTACCTGCCATTAATCCAACTGTGGCTCCTAAAGCGGCCCCAACGCCTTTTGCTCCTTGATTTAGAGCAAATCCAGCAGCCTTCTTACTTATATTCGTCGCCCTATTTCTGAAACTCGGCTTTGCACCAGACATTACCCTAGATGATGAGCCGCTAGAAACAGCTCCTGCTGTACCAGCGGACGCAACATCACCAGAAGACGTATCGCCCATCAATTCAGATGAGCCGCCACCAGCCGACTGTGCTTTTCCCGATTTCTTTCCAGAAAACATTTTACCCATTGCAAGTAACGTACCAAAACCTAATGCTCGACCCATTTTGGTATCTGGTTGCTCTGTTCCCAAGAGACGTTTAACAAGATCTTGTATGGAGGAAAAGCCAAATAAATACGCCACAATCACCCAATTAGATACACCATCGCTACTAAAATAGAGCAAGAAAAAAAATAGCCCTAATGCCAAAGCATGGGCAACGGGCAATATCATATTGGCAACAAATTGATCCCACCATGTTTGCAAAGCGTTGCGATAACGAGGAAACAAGGTCAACATACAGCATGCAACAAACGTTACTAGTAGGATCATTAGATTAATAGATCGCATGGTATAGTCATAGTTTAGTTTTGCTGTCATAAGCGCAGCCAGCAGAACCAAAATGGAAACGATAAATCCCCGATAGCTAACCATATCATCATACCCAGCTTCACCTGTCCCCCAAATCGTATTGAGGAAGAGTCCTGGCTGAAGTCCGTAATCGACCATAACCGCCCAGATTAAATCCGTAAACCAGCTAACAATCGTAGCAACGAACTTCCACAAATACACACCAAATCTTAAAGATATTAGTCCAACAACAAAGGCTGTTGCATAATCTTTGGCCTTTGTTCTGCCTTCTCCAGTGTATCCGTGCCAGAGAAGTAAAAAAGCCATCAGTATAAGAGCAATAAAAATAGGATACGGTATAAAACGTTCCAAAGCAGTATAGATCGCGTCTATCGCATCCATCATTCCCTCGGAAAATACTCCAAGGTATAAACTTGATCGAAGGTCTTCCGTACCCCCCTGCAAGAACCCATCATTGGATGTTTCGGGATTTTTGCCGAATACCAGCAAAGTTACATCTTTCATATTAAATTTTTTTATCAAAAAATTAGCCGCTCCAATGAGGACATCAGAAAGGGTTCGCTCCATCAATCCCGGCTTGTTATCCTCGTCCGAATAATATTCCTCGACTTGCTTACCTATAATACCCTTTTCTTCGGCTGCAAAGGCAGGAGTTGCAAGGGCAAAACTGTGAACCAGTATTAGAAATAAACACGAAATGATCGTAATGCGGCGCAAGCTTATTCCCTCCCTTCCTATGCTGTTCCCTCAGCCCTAGTTCTTTCCTTGATATATCGTTTACGCTCCGCGTATAACGGATCGTTCGGGTCTGTGGTAAACAACATATGCTCATATGGGGATGCATCTACATGTACGATAGCCGATTGATTATCAACTTTGACGAGCATATCTCCCTTGCGAGCTTGATAAACAAGGAAGTCGGCTTCTCCTTCAGTTAACGCTAGTTTTCCGCGCACAGCATCAATATCCAGCGCCTCCTGAATGCCGATAATCTTAATCGGGCTGTTTTTAATGGCAGCCATTCCAGCTTGAGAGCGAGTAAACACCTCCAACCCCTGAGTAACAGGAACAATCCCTGTATTAGTGGCGCGTCCTTCACGAAACGCACTTTCTGCCCAAACAGCTCCAAAATCTTCGTCAAGAAATATATTCTGGCATTCTTCAATGATGAGGAGTTTCTTAACCTCTGGATGTTTCTTCGCCCAGCGTTCCATCATCCAGCGTTCAGTAACAAATAAACCGATAGGACGCATGATTTCTGGATCAAGGCGATTAATCGCAAAACCAAAGATTGGTGCATTCTTCAGTTCTACTGTAGAAGGACCATCAAAAATAGCGTATGAACTCATTTCACCCTTGCGGGTAAATGGTTGTAATAACTCACTCGCCTTTCTAATGGCTTCGCTTTTATGATTGCTCATCTTATCATACAGCCCAACTAGTTCAGGCATTGCTTTTCTTACTTTCCCAGTCCGAAAAATGCCATCTTGTACAATCTGATCCGTCGTGTACAGACTCTCAGGGTCTGTAGTTATCTCGTACTCCGCATACTGCTGTCTTATAGCTCGACCAATAAATACTTTCACTTCGCCGGTTAATACACTTCGGTCATAAACAGAAATCATTTTAAAGACTAATGCCTGTACAGAATTCGCCGCTTCTTCGATATCAACAAATCTTGTCCCGTCTGCAAGTTCTGTAATGTCAACATCATATGGATTGATACGATGCTTAGAATGCTCGTGGAGTTCAATAAATGGGCAGCCCAAAGCACGAAGAAAGTCGCCGTACTCTCCCTTCCAATCAATAATTCCAATTTGCCTTCTTAGATGTGAGGAACGATGTGTAACTAACATGGTCACAAACGTTTTCCCGGCACCAGAACGTCCAATGATGCACATATTATAATTCGCTAGTTCTGGATGCCAGTTGTCCAGCCACACCGGACGTCCCATCCTATCTTTACCTATTACAACACCACTACGATGATTTAAGCTACCTCCACCCCATGGAAAAAGATCGGCCACGTTAGAGCTTTCCAATGAGAGAATGTGCTCTTTTTGAACTGCCGTAGCTTCGGCAGTAGGTAATACGGATTGCAGCGCCGCAAGCTGTTGACCATCGGCTGAACGGAGATAGATCGACTTCCCAGCAAAGCGCTGAACAAGTGAGCGACACAGTTTCATGAGTTCTTTCCATTCAGGGGAGCTGACGATTACCTGAATAGACACTCGAAAACTTCGTTCAACATTCAATCGAATGCGTTTTTGTCGCTCTTTCAAGTCTGCAATTTCATCTCTCATGGCATCAATCTTACGAACGTCCTTTTCATCAGCCAAATCTGATAACAATCCTGCTATCCGTCTGCCGATCTCATCTAGTTCTCGATCATTTGATGACGGCTGGACATGGATCGCTAAGTCTACATCTCCTTTACCATGATCTGCTCGAATTAAGGAATCCAGCATCCCTGCCCAGGTATTGCCCGAAGAAATCTCAGCATAAAAACTACGAAAATATCGAGTTGGTGTAATTGTTCCACCGACTTCTACCGCATAGTCATCAAGCTTAATTTGGTTAGCGCTTATATCTTTCGGAATTGTTTCTCGAATAAATGAAGGGGCAGCGAAGTCAGCTCCACTAGCTTTCCCGGTATCAAGATGAGCCTGGGTTTCATTTCCCATCCCCTCACCTTTTTTATTCCTTTTTAAAAAATTGAACACTTCCATTCCACCTTCTTACACCGCTAATTTATCTCCACAAACTTTACATGTACGCACAAGCTGACCGCCTAAATAGCTCAGTGAAAATCTTACACTCCCACAAGGACAAACTCCGGGCCTACTTGAAACTTGATCAATTTCATTCTTCCTGACCCTTTTTACTGCATCTGACCAGGTTCCTTTACGCATTTTGCAACTCTTCCTGTGTTAAAGAGTGCTTTAATCTTTTGAATGAATCTGATCGTATTGCATCAATCATCCGCGCTTGTGGAGCCAGCTCACGCTGTAAGGTTTGATAAGTATAGTTCCATACTCCCGCCTTATCCAGACGCTGATATCGCATTCCTACTTGTTCACAGAAGCCATATAAGATGTTCTCTACCTCTTCTAATACTTGCAATGCCAGATCAGATTGCTCTTCTTCTGATAAGTTATTTTTCTTAGGAGCGGCTTTGTCCAAAATCGCATTCATTCTCCCTGCCCCTGCCACACCTGTCTCTGCCTTCAAAGGGTCGTATTCAAAAATAATATATCCGTGATAATTTCTGATCGTGCCTTGATCCAAACTCTCTATCAAATATTGTCTTACCAATTCTCCCGATTTCTTCAGGTCAGGATATTCATCAGGAAGCTCTTGAACTGATTGTCCGTAGGCATCCGTATAATCCTTCATCTCAAACAGTTGGGATTGCGTGATGAATGTAACCGGTAATGAGATCGTGTTAATGAGGCCAAGAAAGTTAAGCCAAACTGCTTTGTTTTCCTCAATTGAGGCATTATCCAGATTAATAGGTTCGACTTCAACTACTAAGCGATATTTATTGCCGTTTTGAGCAAGCCCATCCCATGTGATTTTGGAATTTTTCGCTCCGATTAGTTCCTGAACGGTAAGTGGTTTCTCTTTTTTTTGATAGTTCATAAAATAGAACACCGCTGCCGCTAAAGCTAAAATGAGCATCAGGACCATATCATGCTCCTCCTTTCTTGTACAAATATCTCCTTCTCCGCAATCTCAGCCGAAGCATCAGATAGTAATACTTCCATACCGGGAGGTTAGTCCCGGTATGTTTGAAATAGCAAAGATACATGCAGAATAAGAACGGTATAGAATAGTGGAGCCTTGAATAGAACCAGTCTGTCCCAATGCGCGGAACCACCTTGGACATTTGAACAGACAAATACCCTCCAACTGTCCACCATGCCGCTTGACTGAGACTAAGGCCAATACCAAAGATTGTAATGAACTTTTCTTTGATCGCGCTTTTGTACGGTATCGGATGATATTGTCCCCACATAGCCAATTCCTCACAGTTTGGATAGGTCTATACCAAATAATTTGAAGACCGCGCCCAAGATATCTTCTGTCCAAAACGACAAAACTAAGAAAGCAAGGAAAAACACAATTTTCCCTTTCGTCTCTCTTAAAGTGTCCGGGGAAAAACCTGCCCGGAAATAGCTGATAGCAAGCCACAGCCCAAAGATAATTGTGAGTGTCACAAAAATGCGCCGTGCCATATCAACCCCCGCAGTGGTTGATTCATCTACCTTTTTCTCCAAATTAGATACTTCGCTGCCTTGGCTGCCTTGAATTCTCTCCTTGATGCTCTGTGCATGTACAGAATTCTGAAGAGGGACAGCACTGAACATAAACAACAAACCTGCCATCATAACAACTAAAATCTGCTTTAACCTTTTCAAGTGAATGACCTCCCTATTTGCATACTCCTACTCGTTTGTCTTTCCGGAACTCACTTACCGACCACGCAATGCCGTACTTTTTGCTAATCCAACCTGCAAACATCTTGGTTTCCTCCTTTCATATGTTCTCGATAAAAGCAAAAAAGCTCCCGCAATATGCAGGAGCCTCAAAGTCGTTCGATTATGTGATATAGAAATAACTGTATCCTCCAAGTACCATCCATGCTCCCCAAGCTGCCATTGCTGCTGTCTCCACAAATACCGGAGGTATACCAAAGAGTGGTATACCGAATTTCCATGGAATCGGCCACAGTAAAGCAACTCTACCTGTAATGACATCCAACAACAGATGGGATACATAACCAATTAAAAAAGGCCATTGCCAGCTTGAATGAATGCTAAGCAATAACCATACGCATAGTCCAAAAATGATGCTGTGTGTCAATGTTCTCTTTCCAAAAGTAGCCTCTAAGACACTCGGTAAAACAGGAATACAACGCCCTAATAAGCTGTTTTGACGATCTATATCCGGCAATAAGGATGATACTGCTACAACGGCAAGCTGGGCTGGAGAGTGGATGCCAAGCACCATTGCGGCGGTCACTCCGCCAACTAGATGAGAAGCCCCATTCATACCGCAACACCCTCTGCCATCATCTGCAAGAATGCTTCGACCACTCTTGGATCGAATGCCTCACCACTTTGATCTTTAATATAGTCCAACGCTTTTCCTACAGGCCACGCTGCCTTGTACGGTCGATCAGAGCATAGAGCGTCAAACACATCACATACAGCAACAATGCGACCATACAGCGAAATTTCTTCACCCATAAGACCATGCGGATATCCTTGTCCGTCCCAACGCTCATGATGTGAAGCAATAATCTCCCTCGCCGCTTCAATCTCTTCGCCTGTATGTACAGATAGAATGGATAATCCGTACTCTACATGCCGTTGCATCAACCTATATTCCTCTTCATTAAACTTTTCTTTCGATTGCAGTAAGTACGTTGGAATAGCTATTTTACCAATGTCATGATACAAGGCTCCCTGACCTATCAGATGAATCTCATGCTCACTTAGTCCCAACTGACGCGCTAATGACATTGAAAGTTTACTGACTCGCCTAGCATGATTACGATCAAGCATATTTAGCACATTTTCTAAAATCAATTTTGCTCCTCCTTAAGCATCTGCTTTAATTTAGTTTTAAACCACTGGGCGGCCTCGCTTCCGGTATCCAACATCTTTTGCACAGATGCCAATAACCGCTGAGCCTTCTTTTGCTCCTGATCTTCATCTTGCTTAACAAGTTGTTCCGCCCCCTCTTGTTTCAGAATGGCCTTGCGCAATTCTCTAGTGCTCATGGATTCATCGCCAGCTTTAATCAACATAGCAGCCGGTTCATTTGAATGGCTAGCTACTCGATGGTGATACCAGCTCAATGCAGGATGTCGCGATTCAGGTGTAGGGAACGTCCGATAGACATGCACCAGCTCCCGAATTTGCGCCGGGCTGATTCCAATCTGCGAGGACAGGAATTTTTGCTTGGCTCCGGCAGCCAACATTGCATCCAGCAACTGCCCTTTAACGAACCTTGTTTCTTGCTCTTGTTCATCAATCTGGATGTACGCTTGCAGCAGTTCCTCAACCTTGGGCTGAGGGGCTGGCTGGGCTGGAGGAGGCTGATAGCTCAGTTTCAAAATATCCGCCACTTCCTCTGGTGTTAGCCCTTCACGCTTGGCAACGATAGTGAGCAATTCATTTCGATCCAGGTTACCATCATGAAACAACCGATGATGCCAACCGCACAGGTGGATCAGGTTCTCCCTTCGATCATCCCCGCCAGCCCCACGAGTACGAATATGATGAGGTTCACCTTCTGCTGGATGACTACAACGTTCTCCAGTAACAGGATCAACATACTCACAGGCATGTCCAGATTCTTCACGGATGTTCTGGATGTTTTCTCTACTACGAATTTTTTCAGGCTTTGTTAATGTGCTCATATGAACGATTCCTCCAAGCTAATTATTGAGTTAATGACAATATTGGAGAAGAGCGGCGCAAATCAATGGCCTGTAGTGCTACAAGGTATAACGCCTGATCCCAAGAACGTAAACCCACGGACAAGTCAAAATCGCGGCCATTCCAAAGATTCAAACCAAGCTCCAACAAGCTTCTGGTTTGTCCGGTAAGCGGAGCTGTATCACCAGTTGTTTCTCCGCGATCTCTGCGCTCGGCAAAGTCACCCGGATCTTCTAAATAATCAAAATACCAATCAAAAGGCCCGTGCTTCTGCTTCTCCAATGAGAAACACTTATATATCTCTGGATATGCTCCGATGTAACAAGCAGCGTAATAATCTCTTGCCTTTTTTACGTCAGGAAATTTCGCTGCAATACGTTGAAAATTAATTTTGTGTTGTTCGTTAGCAAAGTACATCCTTCCTTCCCCTTTCCACTTTCAAGAAAGTTTGTCATTGATCAATGGCTCTCAGACTCGACAATCAGCTTCATGGCAGTTCTCTGCTTTCCTTCGATCACAACATCGACAAAAGCAGGGATACAAGTCAGGTTGATACCTTGGGATGATACATACCCCCTAGCTACAGCTACAGCTTTAAGCGCCTGGTTGACAGCTGCTGCACCAACGGCTTGTAACTCCAGCTTCACCTTTCCATCGCGGATACCGCCAGCCACAGCCCCAGCCAGTGCATTCACCGAAGATTTTGAAGATACTTTAAATACATTTTCAGACATATCGAATTCCTCCGTTTTTACTTTTTAAGAGTTGTCTCACTCTCTAAAAAATGTGAAAGCCTCTGACCTGATGTCGCAAGGCCAAAGGCTATCTATTACGTTGCATTAAATTTTCGAACTATGCAGAAGTTTTACTCAGCAACTTGTTTGCAGCTTCTTTTATTACTTCGATTTGTTCTTTGTACGATAACTTTCCAAAAGCATCGAATACTTCATCTGGTACACCATCAAATCCGCCTTCCAATTCAGCAATGTCACTGATGAAGTTTTGACCAGTTTCACAAAACCACTTAACTACCAACCGTTGATATTTGTTCACTTTGAACATCCTTCCTTCGCAATATGTGTCATTAGTGCAATAACAGGCTTTGAGATATGGGGCTGAAGGACTAGGGATGGGATTGCTCCATGTCTGCCTGACGCCATCATGCCTGCTTAGCGCTCCCCGCTCCTCCTCATTGCTCTTCAGCCCATTCGCCAAAAGTGACACTCACCACAGCCGGCGTTTCAAAGACTGTTCATTGTGTGCACGCGCATGCCCTGAGTTTTAAGGATCATCCTCCTCAACTTCAACCTCTTCCCATGTATAACTCACATTTTCTCTGATCCATTTTTGCACCGCTTCATCCAACGCCGTTCTGACCTCTGTTTCGTTTGATGCTTCCCATGAAATTTGAAGATCAACATCGTATGTATCTTCATCATCTTCACCAAAGTTAAATTGAATACGCACGTTTTTTGTTATCCTCAATCATTTCATCTCCTCCTGAATTCCATGGTCACTGTATTATATATAGATTAAGAAAGAAGACCACTCGCTAAAATCATGAAACCATTGATACATAAGCATTTTTCGGCATTTTTGGGTGTCACCTTTTCGTGACACATGCGTCCCCTTTTGGTGACACCCCCTGCTCGCAAAAAACCTGTATTTTTTTGAACTGTATTATTTTCCCTTCTGCTTTTTTACAACTTCCAAAAACTTCTTTCTCTTAACCAACTTTCCATACTGACTATGTGGTTCAACAATGGCTTTGATCGGCAGTTTCACTCCAGACCTTTCCAAGATGTTGTAATGAATCATCAGTTGGACAATCCCACTTTGAAGCCTATTTTTATCCCCACAGCATATAATCTCTGGATTCAAGAAAAACGGACGCCGAGTGACATGACGTCCGTAAATTTTTAGTTCATGAACATTGGCGAATTCATACATAATCCCTTTTTCAATTAATGCAGATATCATTTCACTTGTCTTTTGCCGACTTCGCTTCAGATATGTTGCAATCTCCGACACGGAACAATATTGCCCGGATGTAGGATCGACAATAGCATTAACGTTCATTTTGAGCATTGGGGCAAGCGTAAAGATAAAGCTAAACTCAGCACTGGTTAAATATTGAATCTGACATAGATAAGCTATATTTTCATCAATGGTTTGAGAGAACCTTGTTTGATTTACTGCTCTCTGCCTTTTGCGTACAATCATGAACCCTTGTTCATTAGCTTTGGCTTCTTCGTCATTGACCTTACCTAGATCAATCTCAGTTCGCCTTTTCGCCTTCAATTCTGCCTGTTGAAGTGTCTGCTTTAACGCCCCAATCTTATCCATATACCTTCCTCTGCCCTGTAGGAATACTCTGCAAATTACTCTCAATCTTCTCCCTTAGCGCCGTATTACGCTGCACCATCTTGTTGTTGCTTATAGCCATACTAAGTGCCTTGCGAGTCCCTATCATGACACAAACCCTCTCTGCTCTCGTCAGGCCAGTATAGATCAGATTTCGAGCCAACATAACGTAATGGCTGGTAGAGACAGGCATAATAACTACAGGGGCTTGTCCACCTTGAGCCTTGTGTATGGTAATGGCATAGGCCAAGAGCAAGTCCTTTAGTTCGTGCTTACTATAGACCACTACTTTCCCGTGAAAATCACAAGCAAGCCCTATTTCATCCGTCAACTCACCACTTTCATTTTTGATGGATATCGTACCAATTACCGTCCCTATATCACCGTTTAATACCTGTTTATCATAATCATTCTTAGTCTGGATAACCTTATCTCCTTGACGATAGATGCGCCCAGCGGTCTTTATCTCGGCTTTATCTAATGCCGGTGGATTCACCGCCGCTTGGAGTGCATTATTTAATTCTTCCGTACCAATAACCCCTTTTTTCATCGGTGAAAGCACAAGAATGTCTTCCAACCTATACCCCTTGTCCAAGAATCTTAGCACACTAAGTACGACCAGATGAGCAATTCGTTCCGGCTCGGGCTGCTCGATGAAAAAGAAATCATCTTTGGTTTTATCAATGACGACCTGCTCACCATGATTTATACGATGAGCGTTCATTATAATTTGGCTTTCTTGGGCTTGACGAAAGATTTCTGTTAGACGTACATGAGGAATACAAGCAGCGATCATGTCATGCAGCACATTTCCAGGCCCCACAGATGGAAGTTGGTCGCTGTCTCCTATAAGAACCACTTTTGTATTTGGCCCGATGGCTTGAAACAAGTTATATGCAAGCTGCAAATCCTTCATTGACACTTCGTCAATAAATATCAGATCAAAGGGCAGAGGCATATTCTCGCCATACTCCGGCTCAGCACCAAGACGGAATCCAAGCATCATATGAATAGTGGAAGAGTCCATGCCTGTTAGCTCTCCAAGTTTACGAGCCGCACGGCCTGTAGGCGCACATAGCCCAATGGTTGCTTCTGGATAGTGCTTTTTATAGATGTCAATCATGGCCTTTACCACAGTGGTTTTACCTGTGCCTGGATTGCCGGTAATGATCAACAATTGTTGCCTGAACAGTTCTCGAACTGCCTCACGTTGCTTTTCAGCCAGTACAATTCCGTGTTGCAGCTGATACTCGCGAATCATCGGTTCTAAAAAAGGCATAGCTCCGCCACTCCGGGTTGCCATGCAAGCCAGCTTATGAGCAAGTTTATTTTCATAGATATACAGGTGCTTCGGATAAATCCTATCTTCTTCCCATATTACTTGTTCGTGAGCTGCCATTAACTGAAGCTCAGTTTCAATATCCTGTTCTGAAACGCCTCGTAAAAGTTCTTTAGTCCGATCAATTAGTTCGTGTTCAAAGACAAAACAATGACCCCCCTTATAGCACGTCTCGTTAAGAACATGCTGTAACGCTGCATTTAAGCGATACGGTGAGTCCATACTAATACCTATTGTCATAGCTATCTCATCAGCCTTAAGAAACCCGATTAGATGAATCTCCGTGAGTCGATATGGGTTGCGCCGCACAATATCAACGCACTCGTTCCCCCATTGCTTATACATTTTCGTTACAGTATCCGCAGAAATTCCGTAGGGCAACAGCGTCATCATAATCTGCTGAATTTCAAAATTGCTTTTAATGCTATCTGCAATTTTCACTGCACTTTTCGTGCCAATCCCCTTAATACCCATTAGACAAGCGGCACCCTCATGCATAATTCGTTCCAGTGCCCGATCACCGAGCTTTTGAACGATCAATTCAGCAGTTTTCACTCCGCACCCTTTGACGAATTTAGAACTGAGGAAGGAAATAATCTGGTCCTTGGTTTTAGGCAAAGGCCGCTCCCAGTGATCTACAGCAAACTGTAGTCCATATTTGGGGTGAGTCTCCCACTTACCATGAACAGTAATCCGCTCCCCTTTGTTTACTCCGTAAAGATTGCCTTTAATGGCAAAGGGTTCACCGCCGTTTTCCGGCTGCCAACGCGCTACACCAAAGGTATCCTCCTCACTCAAACTACCGTTACGTGGATGGATGAAGTACACCACATGGCCTGTGCTCGTTTCTAGTAATGGTGCTTCCATCAGCTAACACCTGACTCACGAAGATATTTAAACAATAAAGTTATCAATGATCGCGGTGATTGCAGCCATTTGCTTTGAAGATCAACAGAGTATATAATTTTGTCCAAAAAGGTTCTTGGAAAACTCACAATTTCTTTGTTATTTCTTACAAATGCTCGTACCCTTTCAGCCATACGATTCTTAAGCTGCTGAATACCACTCAGTTCCTTCGCTACTACTCCAACCGGCTCTTCATAAACCTTTTCAACCAATACATTCATCTGTTGTTCAGCAACATCCAAAGCTTTTAGTGCTTGCGCGCGCTCTTCCTTAGTCTTGGCCATATTGACTTCATGCAGAGCATTCTTCATATTTTTCTCAACTTCATCGACTTCATTAGATGCCGATGTTTCTTCAACAGGGACTGCTATCTCAACTTGTTGTTCTTCTGGTTCCAGCCCGAGCATTTTTTGAAACTCATCAGCTCCGATAACTTGTCCAGAGCCAGTAAATTGTTTTATTACTCCGGGGATACTCTTGATGAGATGCCACACATCGACAGGTAAATGCGCCGAGCAATTATTTTCATCGACTGAGTAATTCATTTCAATAAAAATATAACCGGGCATAATAGCACGTTTAATCTCTTTTCCAAGCTTTCCCTGACCGAGCAATCGTCGAGTAGTTGTTGTAAATGTATGTACTGCCTTGATCCAATTTTGAGCGGATTCATTTCGAGCAAACGCCCACTCCATCAGCTTTTTAACATTGTTCTCTTTACCAGTCATAACCTGTATTGCAAACGCAGCTCCCATCAGAGTACCTCCTTCATCGTTTTACTTACTACATAGCTTTTTCTTGCTTTGCTTTTCGGCTAGCTTGAATCTCAGCAGCGTATTTGATATTTAAAGCTGCCAGCATTTTGTGCAGCTTATTCCAAGCTTTTTCAGATAAACCAGGGTTATAGAAAATTGGCTTCTCGCTCATTGGAGTCTCCTTTCAAACCGCTAATAATATTCACTATTCGTGCACTAATGGACACTTATAGTGGTCGAAATGATCAAAAAAAAGCCATTCAATGCTTACATTATAGTAATGCGCAATCTTTGTTTTCAGATCATCTTTTGGAGTTCTTTCCCCTTGCTCATAAGACTTTAAAGTTCTTACAGGGATTCCGAGGTCGTTAGCAACTTGTTCAGCTCTTCTTTCTCCTCGAAGTTCTACTAGCTTTTGCCCGACTTCTTTGGACATTTTCAACACACCTCTTTTTTTCACGTTTTGTAATCTACATCAATGATATAACACATTTAGTAACCTGTAAACACTTTTTGTGAGTTTTCGTATAAACAATCACAAAACGTGGTAATATAGGAATAGGTGATGTACATGTCAAATTTCGGTGAGAGACTCACTAGCTTAAGGCAAAAACATAAAATGAGCCAAGAAGCATTAGCTGAGAAGTTAAAAGTCAGTAAAAGCTCAATTGGTATGTACGAGCGAGGGCAACGTGAGCCTTCACATGAAACTTTGCTCTTGATAGCTGATCTTTTTGATGTATCACTTGATTACTTAATGGGGAGAGATAAGGGTACTGCACCTAAAGCAGATTTCACTCGGATAGCACCAACTAATACGTCAAAACTCCCTCTGCTTGAACAAATTTTTTTCGATGGTTTTTTAGAGGCTTCAAACGAAGAAAAGGAAGAAATTATTCGCTACTGGCATGAAGAAATCAAAAAGAAAAAGAAAGTACCTCCTACAGAAAAAGACACTGACGAATCCGCTTGGGATTTGAAAGATAAATAATTCTATAGCCCTTTAGGGCTTTTCTTTTACAGTTTAAACAGAACATACGTTCCGTTTAAACGTGTTTTCAAAGCTTAGAACACCATAATCACCAAGAAAAAGGACGATGTTTCATGAACTTAAACTTAGAGCAGCAAGTGAATAAACTCTTGAATTATCTCAATATCCACTACCCACACGAAATCGACATCGAAGCCATCGCTTATGCTTGTAAAGCCGAAGTCTTTCCAACTTCAATCCGCAGTCATTGTATCACCCATCCCACAAAAATAGGATGGAGCGGTTTATATATCAACGATCAGTTATCTCTGCCTGAATGGCGACAGACCGTAGCCCATGAGTTGTGTCATCATGTTCTACATGTAGCCTCCCACTTAGAAATATCGAACTTACATATCCAGCGCCACGAAATACAAGCAGCACATTTCGCAGAGTATCTGCTTGTACCCCTTCACATGATCAATCATGACGATATTGCACACATCAATTACCTTGATGAAGGTATTCGCTGGATTGCTGAAGAATTTGTCGTTCCACTCGACTTAGCCAAAAATAGATGGGAAGCCTGGAATGCACAAAACATTAATGTTTAAGGAAGCGATGTATAAATGCGTGTTGCTATCTATATTCGTGTATCAACTGACATGCAAGCAGAAGAAGGTTTTAGCATTGAGGGGCAACGTAGTCGTTTAATCAGCTTTGCAGAATCACAGGATTGGGTCATACACGACTTTTACGTTGATGATGGCTATTCAGCAAAAGACTTAAAACGCCCAGATATGCAGCGTATGTTGGAAGATATGGAGAAGAAACTGTTTGATGTTGTTCTCGTTTACAAACTCGACCGCCTTACTCGTTCCGTAGGCGACCTGCACTCCCTACTTAAAACATTTGATCTTTATGGCGTGAAGTTTAAAAGCGCTACAGAGATTTTTGAGACGACGACAGCAATGGGGAGGTTCTTTATCACCCTTGTCGGTGCAATGGCTGAGTGGGAGCGTGGGACGATCTCAGAGCGTGTACGCTTCGGAGTCGAGCAAATGGTTGCGGAGGGTCGACGTCCAGGTGGCGTAGTGCCCTATGGATACACGCAGGACGAGCAACTCATTCCTGAAGAGGCTGCACTGATTCGTGAAGTCAGAGATTTGTATATGAGTGGTAAAGGTTATAAATCTGTGGCTATGATTATGAATCGCTCGGGTAAGCTTCGAAGAGGGCGAGAGTGGACTGATGCTACCGTTGCCTACACATTAGAGAACCCATATTACGCAGGTATCATTAGGATTGGTTCAAAGACCCCTGCTGGTACATACGTTAACAGCAAACGAGATGAGAGGGTAAAGTGCGTATATGGTAAAGGATCACATGAACCTATTTTTACTCAAGAGGAGTATGAAGAACTCAAGAAATACATGAAACGGAAATCTCAAGGCGGATTCAGCAAAGTTGGTGAATACTGGTTTAGTGGCGTTTTACGTTGTGGTCGTTGTGGAGCAGCTATGTTTGGACGATTGACAACAAAAAGAACAACAACCAAAGGGATTGTCCGTACTCAATACTATATTTGCTCTAACCGTCATCACAGTAAGACGTGTGATCTCCCTATCTTTCGCCAGACACACATCGAACATTTGGTGTTCCAGTACATTAATCAAATCCAAGAAGATATGGTAAAACTTAATGAAGAGGCTATGAAAATATTTGCTGATGAAGGAAAAAAGAAAAGTGCAATCGACAGCGCCAAACGCGAGCTTTCAAAGGTAGCTGAACGTAGGGAAAAGTGGCAGTACATGTTTGTTGAAGGCTTGATTGGGAAGCAGGAAATCCGTAAGAGAATGGCTGAAGAGGATGAGCGTGAGAAGGAGATTCGCCAACGGATTGCACAAGAACAAAAGGCTTTTTCTGGCATACCTCGAATTGAGGAACTGGTTGGACTAGCAGAAGGCTGGGCGTATTTCGATGATCAAGAGAAAAAAGAAATTATTCATACTGTCTTTGATAAGATTGTAGTAAACACCGACTTACGAAAAATTAAAGGTGTGAAAAACAAGTTTTTTGATGCTTACATCCAAGAGATCTCGTTCAACTAACGACTCCATGTCTAATTCACTACCACAATACCCACGATGGACTCCTATCATTGATATTGTGTATATCATCATCTTGATTATATTGACCTCCACAATACCCATGATGGGGAGCCATCATGGCCAGTGTTCATGGCCTGAAGCATATCCAGCGCCTCCGCCCCGCGCACCTCTCCAACGATAATCCGGTTGGGCCGCATACGCAGCGAAGAGCGAATCAGCTCGCGCACGGTAATTTCGCCTTTCCCTTCCGTATTGGCATTCCGGGTTTCGAGCGATACGAGATTCGGGACCGAAACGATTTGCAGCTCGGCGGAATCCTCGATCGTAATCACCCGCTCATCGGGTGGGATGAACTGGGACAATGCGTTTAAAAACGTCGTTTTCCCCGAGCCCGTTCCGCCGCTGATAAAGATGTTGTATTTGCTTCGCACCAGCCGCTGCAGCAGCTCCGCCGCTTCCTCGCTCAGGGAGCCAATCGCAACCAACTGCTCCATGGTTAACGGCCGTTCCGGGAATTTGCGAATAGTCATCGTTGGGCCCTTTAAAGCGATGGGAGGCAGTACGATATTTACCCGCGACCCGTCCCGCAGACGCGCATCAACGATTGGCGACGATTCGTTCACTACCCGGTTAACGCCGGAAACGATCATCTGGATAATGTCTTCCAAGCGCTCCCGGGACTCAAAGCGGACAGGAATCCGCTGAACCTGCCCCTCTCGCTCGACGAAGATTTCCTCATGACTGTTGATCATAATCTCTGTGACGCTGCGATCCTCAACGAGCGGCTGAAGAACATCCAGCCCGCGAAACGAATCGTACAACCTGCGCACCCATTTGCGCTTCTCGGCCGCCGTTGCCCCGCTTAATCTCCGATCCTCCAGAACGCGTCGCTCGATATAGTCCATCAGTTGGTCATCGTTCAGAACAGAGGTGACATCCAGCCCCTGACGAATTTCATTGCGCAGGGCGGTAAATTCCGCTTCCTCCATCATGAATCCCTCCCGCACCAGCGAATGACGGTTCCTCACCCTGAAGCTCACGGCAAAGCCGAATCATATCGCGTTGATACAGCGGCGAATGCAGCAATTCACCTTGGCGGCTGCCCTGACTCCAGGCTGGAATATACGATAGCGTAGCTCGCAGTTTCATCTCGGGACGCTGCAAATCAGCCAGCGGCTTGCCTGTATATCGATTCAGTGCAAAACAGGTTTTCTTCAGAAGCGACCGGTAAAAATTCGGCCGAGTACGTTCCAGATGAGTCAGCCATCCCCGGGTTTTACGCATTACTCCCCAATCCTCCGTTACGATCCATACAATACGATCCGCCCGTTCCAGCACCGCATCCATACGTCCATCTGGAAAGGAATCCATATCGACGATCACCGAGTCATACAAACCGCTGCCGGCAATGTACTCAATTAACTCCACTGTATCTTTGCGCTCCATCTCCAGCAGCTCATTCAGATTATCCGGCGGGGCCAGCGTATCTCCTTGCAGGACGGGATGCCTGTAGGCATACGCGGAGATCGGAAAACGGGGCGGTTCCCGCCGATCCTCAGCCGCCTTCAAGTCGTACAGCAGCCGGGCTAAACCAGGCTTCTCCTCCTTTGTGCCCTGCCCGGTAAACGGCGGTTCGCTGCCAATCGTCTCCAGGTTCAGGTAAAATACCTTCCCCCCTTCGGTCGCCAGCTGTCGGGCCAAATGAAGCGCCACCGTCGTTTTGCCTAAGCCTCCTACGGTTGAATAAACCCCAATGACCAACGACTGCCCGCCGATGCGCACCTCCTTGCCTGAGGCTCCTTGAACAAGCTCGATCACCGCAGAAAGCAGCTGATGCAACGACTGATATTTGTCGACGCGCAAACGATCCGAATGCTGTGGCCCACCGCCTTCCCCTAGTTCAATGAAGTAAAGCCCGGGGCGCTTCATGCCTTCTGCCGCCTCAAGGAACATCTGGTCACCCAACACCGCATCGATCTCTCCGCTGGATTCCAGCAGGTATTGGGCAAATGCCTCCTTCCGGCTAAACGCGGTCACCACCAATCGCCGGTCGAACTCGCTCTCATGAACATAATGCAAAAATGGTTCGATATACTCCTCCTCTTGCACGGCTAGCACTAATTTGATTGGAATCTCAATCCCCTCCTTCAAGGAAAACGAGAACAAAAAAAGCACCGCCCAATAACCCGATTTAACAATCGAGTAATGGACGGTGCTACCGTTCCGAATTCCTGGATTTTACAGTAAGAATATCACATTTATGGATGATAGACAAGACCTTTTCTTAGTTTCTATTATATAACTCTCTATAATTACCGATCCTCCAAAAACCGCTCCCTCAGCTCCCGGGTGGGCACAAGGCAAGTCTCGTCCTTCCCAAACCAACGGTAACGATGTCTGGCGATGAATTGATAGACGGCATCCCGAAGTCCCTTGGGGACAACGATCAACGCGTACAGCAGCGGCCAGGGATAGCGTAAGCCTCTAGCAATCCGCAGCGCCGCCGCCGAGCGGATATAATAGCTTCCATTTTCGATCAACACGACGCTGTCCAGCGACTCCACATGCACTCCCGACGCTTGCAGCAGCCGGCTCCCCGCCTCAGACTGCAGTGAGGCAAAGCGGAACCGCCCAGCCGGGTCACGTTTGATAATAAACTTAACCGCTCCCTGGCATAAATGGCAGACGCCGTCAAATAAGATCACATGTTCATTCCGTTGATTCCGTTGAACTGACATGCTCCTGGCCTCCTCTCCTGTACGCGGGTAACACATAAGTTACTAGAAGATATGAAAAAAGCACGGGACCATTCCCGTGCTTGCTGTCGCCAGCTGGCCAAAGCGTTTTTACTAGGACGTCAGCTTCTCCAGCCACTGTCCTTCTACCATCTGACGGTTGATTTCATCCGAAAACTTCTCCATACATCCGCAAATGAAGTCTTTACGGCAGACCGGGCAAGGTGTCTTTTGCAGCCTGCTGACGTTGGTTAACCGCCATTCGGGATTACGGTGGTAAAACACGCGGCACGCCGTACCATCGGCCAGATTCACGATAAACTCGTATAATCCGTCATTCTCGTTGCTGCCGGCCTTGGTCACATTTACAACATTCGGTCTGTAAGCCATGTTATCACCCGTATTATCAAATTTCGTTCCACAGAGCGCAGCTCTTTTAGTACTTAGACATATTAATGAATTTTTATCGGCGTGTCAACTTGAAAACCTGCCCAAACGGCTTGATTTGACGCACTTTTCGCAAGATTTTTATTAATATGTGCAAAAAGTCACCTTCCCATACTCACATGCTCCATCAATTCAATGGAATTAAAAAAGAACTTCCCGGATTCCCTCCGAGAAGTTCTTCTGTCATGCGGTAGAGAGGACTCGAACCTCCACGGGCGTACGCCCACTACCCCCTCAAGATAGCGTGTCTGCCATTCCACCACTACCGCATATGTTAAGTCTAGGTTCAGACGAACATGGTAATTATAGCTTTGCTGTCTCCAAAAGTAAAGTGGAATTATTTGTCCATCCGACCGGTCTTCCGCCTCCGGTAACGGACAAACTCGATATATTCCCGAACAAAAGCCCGCTCGGCTTCGGTTAACGTGCCGATGAACGCCCCCCAGTCTTTATCGGTGGTGGTGGTATATTCCGTTCTATGATCCTGCACGTACTCCGCCTGTTTTTCTTTTCCCGTCATAAGCCAGTCCAGACTAACATCGAAGAAAGCCGCGATCTCAATCAATTTATTCGTGCTCGGCGTGGACTTTCCCCGCTTCCAATCCCCGAAGTTCCCGGTACTGATCCCCAATTCGAGGCAAAACGCCTTTTTGGTCATGCCGGCGTTTTTAATCAGCAGTTCAATACGTTCGTAGATTGACAACTTCTCTCCAACCTTCCTCAACAGCTTTGATGGCGCATTTAAGTAATTTATAAGTTGTGTAATAACTTAGATGCGTTTATAATAGAGTGAAATACTGGAACTATACCTATATCTTAACATACCACTGGCAAGTACTTAATAGGTCGGAAGACTGCCCTCAGTTTCATGACAGGAGCGTACCCGCCATGAGTGACAACCTCCAATGGAAGGCACCCTATCATTCTTTGAATCAAAGTGTTGCAATCATTGAACCGAATGGAACGATCGTCTCTGTCAACCGAACTTGGGCCAAACGTGCCGCCTCTTTGGGTGTTGCTCACGGCTGGGCACGGCCCGGATTAAACATTTTTCAGTTTTTTCAGCAGGGGCCGCATCATCATCGTTATTTTAACCCCCATCTGCTGATGGAGCAATTTTCGAAAATATTAAGCGGGGAAACCGACCTTATTGAGATTGAATTCAAGGTTTCCTCCAACGATGACGAGCTCTGGTTTCTCGCCGAATTAACTCCTTATGCCGAAGAGGACGCCTCTTCACCTCAAGGCATCGTGATCACCTGCACCAACATCACCCGGATAAAGCGTCTGCAACTTCAAATTCAGCATGAGCTCGCACATACCCGCACGCTCCGAGGGCTGCTTCCCATTTGTGCCGTATGTAAGAAGATCAAGGATGAAGGCAACAACAGATGGTGTAACACCGAGGCTTACCTGATCCAGCATACCCACGCTGAATTTACGCATGACATTTGCCCTGATTGCATCCGGGCTTTATATCCCAAATATTCCTCGAACCTGGACTTGCCGCCCCAGCAGGAACCATAATGAACTCAGCTGAGCGTTAGTGTAACGGACGTTCAGCTTTGTCTTGGGCTGCCGAAAGCCGTCGTGATAACATTCGGCTGAGTTGCTGCCCCAGTGTAGCACCAGCCAAGCCTCCGGCAATCAAGCCGATGCCCCCAAGCTGGAGCATCCCCGCCAAGGTGGCGAGCAGTGCCCCGCACCCGGCTGCAGCCAGGAATGGCACAGTACGCTCGCCCCCGGCAAGCAACGCGATGAAGAGCGCCGGCAGCGCAAAAGTTAAAACTTCCGCCAATTCTGCGGTAACGAAGCTCCCCAATCCAGTGCCTACCGCTGTACCGGCAATCCACGACCCATAAATCGCCAATGCGAAAGTAATATAATAAGCAGGCGATATCGTCTCCCCTTGGGCTGCCCGGCTGGAAGTGACCGCGAACCCTTCATCGGTTAGGCCAATCGCTGCCAACCATTTGGGGAATTCCCGCCATGTCGACAGGTAAGGTCCCATCGTTGCTCCATAGAGGACATGACGCATGTTTAACAGCAGCAGTGTCGTTACGATGGTCACGGGAGCCGCAGCGGATGCCAACATACCTAACAGCATAAACTGGGCCCCTCCCGAGAAGATCCAAACCGAACTGAACACAGTCATTCCCCCCGGCATTCCACCCGCCGCAGCTAGCACACCGTAAGTCATGGACAATGGAAAATAAGCCAGCAGAATCGGAAATGCATCCCGTAAGGCATGTTGAATCTCTTCACTTCGTTTCGGTCGATTCATGAATGCTTCCTCTCCCTCTATCTATCTTTTGATCCTGGTCAGCCGAGCCAAGCGTGAAAACCTGCATAAAACAGCACGCCGGCGGTTACTGTTAACAGAAGACGGCGTGTCCACCAGGCGATCAAAATCGTAGGAATCGCGGCAAACAGCATCAGGTTCTCCGCCAGCGGTATCCACTTCCCATCATCAAGCAGCAGCAGCGGGCCAATCAGCGAGCCAAGCACGGCAGGCGTCACATACGCTAACCATTCCTTCGTAGAATCGGACCACCGGATCCGGCTGCCTAATACTAAGGAACCTGCCCGTAATAAATAGGTTCCCGCTCCAATCAGAACAATGATCCAAAGCTGAGTTACCACGTTTTGATCTCTCCTTGACCTGAAATGCATTTCATAATTTATACTCGTAACCATAAAGATAACCCTCACCCATAATGGGAGGATAGGAGGAAACTAACGATGAAACTGATCGCTGTTGATCTGGACGGAACGCTGCTGACCTCGAACAGCCGCCCGAGCTCCCAAGGCTTGGACGCCATTTCGCACGCCGTAGAACAGGGGCATACTGTAACGCTGTGTACCGGTAGAGCAAGCTTTGATGCCCGACATTTAACCGGGAAGCTGTCCATCCCCATTATCGCATCCAATGGCGCAGAAGTGTTCGACCGGGAAGGAATGCTGCTGCGGGAAACGCCAATTCACTCGAACGCTGCTGCGGAAGCCATTCGTTATTTGCTGAAACAGGACGTCTATTTCGAAATATTTTGTCCTGAAGCCATCTATTCACCGTCAAGCGGCGAGCAAAAGCTGCTCGCTGAAATGGATATGCTGGTCAGCGCAAATGTGGAGGTCGATCGGGATCGATTGTGGGAGAGCGCAAAAATCCAATTCGTTCAATTTGGTTTCGAGAGAATCGACAATCCACTGCAGCTCATCGAGCAAGAGCGTCCTATATATAAACTTCTGGTATTTACCTATAACAAAGAAAAACTCGACGAAATCACGCGACATTTTAACGTACAGCCTCAGGTGCAAACGACTACCTCCGCCAAGCATATTGTAGAGGTCATCGCGAAGGAAACCGACAAAGGCCAAGCATTACAATTTCTCGCCGGCCATTTGGGCGTCGAGATGTCCGATACCGTGGTGATCGGTGACAGCTATAATGATATCTCCATGTTTCAAGTCGCAGGTACCAAAATCGCTATGGGCAATGCTGTAGATGACGTCAAGCGCCTGGCCACCTCGGTCACCCGAACAAATGACGAACACGGAGTGGCTTATGCAATTCGCACTTTACTCGAAATCTAGCCCCTGTCTAAGCCTTTGGGCATGAAGAAAGAACCTTGCTAAATGCAAGGTTCTTCACTTTCTTAGGATGCGGTAGAGAGGACTCGAACCTCCACGGGCGTACGCCCACTACCCCCTCAAGATAGCGTGTCTGCCATTCCACCACTACCGCATATGAAATTAATAAAAGGGATGGTGACCCGTAGGGGATTCGAACCCCTGTTACCTCCGTGAAAGGGAGGTGTCTTAACCCCTTGACCAACGGGCCACAGCTTCATCACCACTAGAAGCGGCGACAAAAATGAGTATAGCAAAAAGATTTCCGGCTTGCAAGCCCTAATTTTAAAAAATATTTTGGTTGTCCTAAGCCCCCTCCAATCGAGGGTTCTCATCCCTCAACAACAAAGAACCTCCGGATCGCCGGAGGCTCTTATTGTGATGTAACTCAGAACGGAGAGAGAGGGATTCGAACCCTCGCACCGCTTACGCAGTCTAACCCCTTAGCAGAGGGTCCCCTTATAGCCACTTGGGTATCTCTCCATATGAATGGCTCCCCGAACAGGACTCGAACCTGTGACAACTCGATTAACAGTCGAGTGCTCTACCGACTGAGCTATCGGGGAACGAAAATAATTGAGGACATCATTTAATTTATCACGGTTACGCAGCAAAGTCAAGAATCAAAGCGCTTTCGTCAGTGTCAAGCTAGCGTGGGCAGTCATTTAAGATGCCTGGAACGCGAACCCCG
>NZ_JAWDJI010000125.1:0-24369 GCF_032465655.1 Paenibacillus sp. 3LSP
CACGTATGAACTCAGTTGAACGAACTTAAAAGGACGCCGCCAGGCGTTTTTCTTAGCAATTACATGACTTTAAAACGTTCGATCATGGAATGAAGCCGCTCCGCTAAGCTGGACAGGAAGCTGGCGGAAGCATCAACCTCCTCCATAGCAGCCAACTGTTGCTGGGAGAATGAGGACATGTCCTGTGCGCCGACCGCCGTATGGCCCGCAAACCGCACGATTTCGTCAATCGACTGCACCAGTCTTTGCGAGTTGTCGGACAGGAGCCGAACCGCTTCACTGATATCAGCGATCGATGCAGCGGTAATTTCCGACGAGGCTGCGATGTCGGTAAAAGAAGCTCCGGCGCTGCGCACCAGCTCGACGCCTCGCTTCGTTTCACGGACGGTCTCGTCCATTGCGCTGCCGGTGAGCTCTACCTGCCCAACGATGTGGGTGATCAGCTCGCTAATTTGCTTCGCCGAGGCTGCGGAACGTTCCGCCAGCTTGCGGACCGAGGAGGCGACTACGGCAAATCCGCTGCCGTATTCTCCGGCGCGGGCCGCTTCAATTGAAGCATTTAACGCGAGCAGGTTGGTTTCGGCGGCGATGTCGGTCATGATGTCCAGGATGCTCTGCACTTCTTTGGAGCGGCTGCCCAGCTCCTCAATGATCGCAGAGAGCTGAACGATTTTGGCTTCCATGGTGGACATTTGCTCTACGCTGGACTGGATGGCTTGTTCCCCTTGGTTTGATGCGGCGGAGACCTGCTGCGCCGATGTTAAGACGCCTTCGGCATGGCGAGCGATCTGCCCAATCCGATCGGACATGTCACGCAGCATGGTCGCCCCGGTTTCCAGGTTCGTAAGTTGTCGCTCCGCACCTTCGGCAAGGGATTGGGTAATTTCAGCCGCTTGCTCACCCGCTTTTCCGGTTTGCTGTGCACTCGCGGATAGCTGCTCCGAGGACGAGGCCACCTGCATCGAAGTGACGTTCACCTCGGTGATCAACTGCCGCAAGCTGCCCACCATCTTCGCAAAATTTTGCGTTAATTTGCCGATTTCATCCTGACCTTGAAGCACGTTCGTCTGTACGGTCAAATCGCCCTCGGCAACCCGCTCCACCTGCCGGGACAACGTTTCCAGCGGCCGAATCATCCGGTGGATAAAGAAGTACACGAAAACAACTGCGGCGAGCAGGACAACGATGCCGATGATAAAAGGCAGGAGCAGGATGTCGCGAGTTCTCTCCCCGATGATCGAGGCGTCGAAGTTAATGACCATTAGACCGATGATCTCTTGGTCGGGGTCATGATTTTTGTAGATCGGGCCGTAACCGCTGAGCAGCTTCACGCCGTCATAAGAATAGACCTTGGTATACACAGGATGCTTCATCTCAAGAATCATGTCCCGGTCCTGATCATTGAAATAAAAAGCGTCTCCCGCTTGATATCCCCGGCTTTTGAGGTTCTGGTCAGCCGCAAGAATGGTGCCGTCCAGCGACATCAAAAACACTTCCTTAAACAACGACTTATGCTCTACCGTCCAGTTTAATCGTTTCTCCAGCTCCGCAAGGCCGGTACGGTCTCCGGAGGCAAGACGGGCAACCGCTTCCGGATCTACAAGCCCGGTGGTAATATTGGCACAGCCCACCGTTTCAATACCGACGGATGTCTCGACCTCACGATACGTTGTTTGATAAGCAAATATCCCGATCAGCAAACCAACTAGAAGCAGTAGTCCGATCAGAACAGAGGTAATTTTTTGAGCAAAACTCATATTCCATCTCCTATCCCCATAGGCTTGAAGACTGTATATGCCAGCAACACTAAGATACATTATATAGAGAATCGATGCGCTGGATGTAACTAATCGCACTTCTAATTGTCGAAACAAGTGAAAAAAGTGAGAAAAATATCACAAAAGGTGACGAGTCATGTCAGTAAATGAAGAAAAATGGAGATTATTTATCGCCATCCCTCTTCCGCAAGAGGTCAAGTATAAGCTGGAGGAGTGGTGCAGCGAGCAAAAAACGAGATTGGATTTCAAAAAATGGGTACATGCCGAAGACTACCATATTACCGTGCAGTTTCTGGGAGATACGGCTCCGGGGCGTTTGGATGAGCTGCTGGCTTCATTATCGCGGGCAGCAAAGGGGATGGGCCCGCTGGAATTGGAAGCGGCGGGGATTGGTACCTTTGGACGTCCGGCAAGTCCCAGCGTGTTATGGGCTGGCGTCCGCGGTGAGGTGGCCGGGCTGGAGAGCCTGCACAGCCGGGTGACGTCGGAGAACCGGGCACTCGGCTTTGTGCCGGAGGAACGGCGCTTCAGCCCGCATATTACGTTGGCCCGGAAATATCGAGAAGGGGCCAGATTAGATCCTGCAGCGCTGCAGACCCAACCGGAATTCGGCAGTTGGAGGGCCGATCGTCTGGTCATCTATCAGACGCATATGCACAAGCGTCCGATGTATGAGGTGGTTGGATCTGCGCTGTTGACTTAGTTGGCCTGCTGCTCAGCAGGGCTGGCCGTCTGCAGGCGTATGCGGACCGGAGCGGCGGCCTGATACAGCAGATGAAGCACGGCTTCGGCGCAGCGTTCGGGTTGATAACCGGGATGCTGCAAGGCAGGCTCCGGCCAAGGTTGAAGATTCGAAGCGTGCTGATGGCGAATGTTATCAAACCACTCGTCCAACACGTCCGGTGAGGTCAGCTCCGCCCCATAGCCGTGTTGCACGAAGTATTCGCGATTCTTCTCCTCTTGACCTGGAATCGACTCAAAGAACAACATCGGGATGCCTTTGGCCATTCCCTCGGTGCAAGTCATTCCGCCGGGTTTGGTAATCAGAAGGTCAGAGGCATCCATCCATTTGCCGATTTGCCGCGTGAACCCGATCACCTTCATGTTTGGATGATGAAATGTTGGATGTGCACGCAGTCGAGCAGCAAGCTTCTCGTTGCTGCCGGTGCAGCAGACAACTTGAATGTCCTCTCGCCAAGCCGCTAGTTTGTCCAGTAGCTCCTCACGAAGCAACAATCCCCAACCCCCGCCCATGACGAGGGCGGTAGGCATATTTTTTAACCCTAATTCTTCCCGGGCGGACGCCTTCTCTTGCTTGCTCCAGAAATCCGGGTGCACAGGAATGCCCGTCACCTGTACCTTGGTGGGAGCGACTCCGCGTTGGACAAGCAAAGCTTTGACCTCAGGTGCGGAGACGAGGTACCGATCCACGCCGGGACTCATCCAGGAACCGTGGGCATCGTAATCTGTGATGAGCGTGCACAGCGGCACATTCACATCTGAATTAAGCTTCAGGTAGGACACGATAGCGCTGGGAATCGGATGCGTGCAGACGATCAGATCGGGCTGCAGCTGCGCGATCACTTCGGCTGCATGAGTATAGAACATTTTATGCAAAGCCAGGCGAGCAAACTTGCCAACCGGCTTCTCGTATTTGTGCTTATAAAACAGGCCTACCAGTGCAGGACTCGTATTCACCGTCATCCGATATGCGGATAGGATAAGCGGTGCGACTGTCGGATTCAGAAACGAGCCCAGCTCCATCACTTTCGTCTGGATTTGCGGGTTCTTCCGCTTTAATCCGGCTGCCAGCGCGTGTCCGGCCTGGGTATGTCCACTTCCAAAACCTTCCGATAGGATCAACACTCTTCTTTTTCGCATGAGGATATCACCTGCTTCTTCTATATAGATCGTTCCGATTCATGGCTTCCTAATACTAAGTTTATGTTGATTATATTCCGGATTAAAGAGGCTCGAGACGGGTCGATCCACTGGACCTAGGTCGGGGAGAATCAGAGCCAACGGGATTATGGAACAAGCTGGTGAAAGTGAATGAAACATTCTGAAAAAACATCTTGCATTTCTACAGCGAGTGGAGTAAAGTATGAATTGACCAAATGACCAAAAATGAATTTTAGTCATTTTTTGGCCGGGAAATGTGTTTCCATTATTCATTCCAAGTGCAGGGAGGTGACATGGATGGCTGTAGTAGATCGCCGTAAGCTCGTTATCGAAGCAGCTGAAAAGTCCTTTGCTTTATTTGGTTACAAAGCGACGACAATGGACCAAGTGGCGAAAATAGCAAATGTGGCGAAAGGAACAATCTACACCTTCTTCACGAACAAAGAAGAACTGTTCGATGAAATTCTACGTTCCGTCATTATGGAGATGAAGCGGGTGATCGAGCCGGAGATTGATGAGGAGAAGCCCTTCTTTGAGAATTTGCACCGGGCGATGGATGCGCTGCTGGGATTTCGCCGTGAGCATGAGCTGCTCATTAAGTTGTCCCAAGAGGTTCGTGACTTCGGCACCCCGAAAGCCAAGGAGGGATTGGAGCAGATCGAAAACGCAATTCTGGAATATCTGGAGCGTCATCTGTCCCGGGCGGCTGAGCGGGAGGAGATTCGCTCATATGATCCCAAGCTGCTTGCTTTCGTCGTGTTTAAGCTCTATATCGCGTTAACCTCGGACTGGAACAAGAATAATCCGCCTTTGAGCAAAGAGCAAATCAAGGAGTTTATCCACGATTTTCTAGCTGGAGGCTTGCTTCTGCCAAGGGAAGTTTAAAGGAATTACATTTAACTATTAGAGAAAGAAGCCACCAAGGGGAGAGAAAGCAAAAATGAAATCATTAAGTGTATTTTTCAAGGATATGGGAGCCACCTTTAAGAATCCTAAAGTGTTCATCCCGATTCTTGTAGTGCTGTTCATTCCCGTACTGTATAGCGGCATGTTCCTGACGGCCTTCTGGGATCCGTACGGGAAGATGAACGAGCTGCCGGTAGCGGTGGTGAACGAGGATGTAGGCGCACAATACGAGGGGAAAGACCTTAAGGTCGGCGAGGACCTCGTTACTGAACTAAAGAAGAGTGACGATTTCCAATGGAAGTTCGTCACCCGTGAGCAAGCGGAAACCGGAATGAAGAATAATGAGTATTACATGACGATCATCATTCCGGACAATTTCTCTTCACAAGCGACCACATTGATGGATGATAATCCTTCGCCGGCTCAATTGATCTTCGAGCCAAACGAAGGTTACAACTTCCTGGCCGCGCAAATTGGCGGTACGGCTGTGAAAGAGATCAAATCGAAGGTGTCCGCCAAAGTGACGGAAGCCTATACGGAAACCTTGTTTGACCAAGTGGAGAAAATTTCGGGCGGTCTCAGCGAGGCCGGCAACGGGGCCAGCACCCTCAACGAGGGAGCGGTGAAGCTCGATGATGGAACCAAGAAGCTGAAAGAAAATCTGGCGAAACTCGTTGACGGCACGATGAAACTCGAGGACGGCGTTGCTCCGCTGGAGAAAGGTACACAGTCCTTATACCAAGGCATTAATGATGTGAAGGATGGAGCCGGCAGCCTGGCTAGCGGCTTGACGCAGTTGGAAGCTGCCAGCCAACAGCTGGAAGCCGGCGCTAAACAAGCGCATCAAGGCGGTACCCAACTTCAGGCAGGGCTTCAATCGTCGCTGGAAGGTGCGAAGAAGCTGGAAGCTGGCTTGACTGCATCTGAACAAGGCAGCGCCCAGTTGCAAACAGGCCTGGAAGCGTCGGTCCAAGGCAGCGAGAAGGTGGCTGCAGGAGCGAACAGCGTGGCGCAAGGTTTAGAGCAGCTGGCCCAAGCGAATCCGGAACTCGCGAAGAACGCAGCGGTTCAGCAGTTGATCGCAGCCAGCAAGCAGGTTGCCCAAGGCAGTGAGCAGCTGCACCAAGGGAATCAACAATTGTTGAAAGGCAGCCAGGACCTGCACAACGCTCAACAGCAGTTGCTGCAAGGCGGGAAGCAATTAACGGCAGGCCAAGAACAGTTGCTGCAAGGCATGACTGAGCTGAACGCCGGACAAGAGAAACTGGCGAGCGGCTTGCAGCAATTTAACGGCAAGCTGTCGGAAGCAACGGCTGGCGGTAAGAAGCTGGCAAGCGGTGCCGGGCAGCTGAGCGCAGGCGCCAAACAACTACTTGGCGGCGTCGAGCAATTATCTGGCGGCGTAGGTACGTTGGCCGACGGTTCGAAGCAGCTGGATGCAGGTGCGGGTGAACTGAAGGACGGCATGACCCAACTGACGGAGGGCTCGGGCGAGCTGGCTTCGAAGCTGACCGATGCCGCAGAACAAACCTCTGGCGTGAAGAAAACCGATGCGCTTGTCAACATGTATGCTCAGCCGATCGAGATCAATGAGCAGAAGGTGAATGAAGTACCTAACTATGGCACGGGCTTTGCTCCATACTTCTTGTCGCTGGGCCTGTTCGTCGGTGCGCTGATCTCGACGCTGGTGGTGCCGGTCAGAGGCAGTTCGGTAGCGGAAGCCAGTGGCTGGAGCCGCTTCGTAAGCCGCACGTTGACTTTTGCCGGCATGAGTCTGCTTCAGTCCTTGCTGGCATCTGGCCTGGTTCTTTACGGATTAGGGCTTGAGGTTAAGAGTGTTCCGCTCTTCTATCTCTTCGCCTTTGTTACTAGCCTGTGCTACATGTTGATCATTCAAGCACTTGTTACCTGGATGGAGAACCCGGGACGGTTCTTGGCGATCCTGATGCTGATTTTCCAATTGACGACCAGCGCAGGAACGTTCCCGCTCGAACTGATTCCGAACTGGATGAAAGCCTTCAACCCGATCCTGCCGATGACGTACAGCGTCAAAGGCTTCAAGGCGGTCATCTCCACCGGCGATATGGCGATGGCTTGGGAAAACATTGGTTGGCTGGCCGTGTTTGGCGTTGTATTCCTGGTGTTTACACTGGTGTACTTCTTGCGCCACGAACGCAGTACAGAGCGCAGTCCTGAAGCCAACCTGAGCGTACAGTCGCACTAATCGAATCATAAATATAGAAGATCCGCTCTCTGGATTTCTGGAGGGCGGGTCTTTTTCTGTAGGGGAGATATTCCGGCACCGAGCCTTTTGCAGGATGATCCCGTAATAATCAGTCGAGTTGGGGCGGGACACATTTTATGCGGGGACATAAACTCTATAGTAACTAAGTTCTCGATCGGGTTATGGACGCTATGAGCAACGGATGGCAGGTTCGACTTTTTTCTCTGATCAAAAGGGATAATGGTGCAAATAGACAGGCAAAGACAACCATACGTCTCCATATGGTGACGCTTTCGTGGCAAAACCGCCCTGCAACGGCCTAAAAGTTCTAATCAATAGTGCAAAATAAAGAGAATATAATGCAAAAACAGATGTGACATTTTCCGTTAGAATAAAAAGAAAGATTGAACCGGGCTTATCCGGCGTAGTCGCAGGACATAGGGACTGATCTATTTTATTCGCTAACGATGTTTGAACTACCTCTAAATAGAAAGGTTGCGTCAGATGATGAAACATACCGTATTACCTCCCAAGCAGGGACTCTATGATCCCGCTTTCGAAAAAGACGCTTGCGGCATGGGCTTCGTGGCTCATATCAAGGGGAAAGCTTCCCACGATATCGTAAGCCAAGCGTTGACCATGCTAGCGAATATGGAGCACCGGGGCGGCCAAGGCAGCGAGCCGAATTCGGGGGATGGCGCAGGTATTTTACTGCAAATCCCGCACCGTTTTTTTGCCGCTGAAGCAGCTAAGCTTGGATTTACCCTGCCAGAGGCAGGACAGTATGGCGTTGGTATGCTGTTCCTGCCTCATGACGAAGCCGTTCGGACGAAGCAGGAGGAAGAACTCGTGCGCATCGCCGAAGAGGAAGGACAACGCGTCCTCGGCTTCCGTACGGTGCCAACTCGCGACGATATGCTGGGTCAATCGGCCAAAGCGGCTAAACCGTTCGTTCGCCAGATTTTTATCGAGCGTTCCGCAGATCTGAAGGAGGATCTGGACTTTGAGCGCAAGCTGTACGTGATCCGGCGCCGGGCTGAACGCGCGATCCGCTATAGCGGCGCAGAGCAGGGGGATGCTTTTTACGTATCCAGCTTGTCGTGCCGGAAGGTGGTCTACAAAGGGATGTTGACCACGGAGCAGGTCGGACAATTCTATCTGGATTTGCGAGACGAGAGATTGGAGTCGGCCATTGCGATGGTTCACTCGCGCTTCAGTACGAATACGTTCCCAAGCTGGGAGCGGGCGCATCCGTACCGCTTTATGATTCATAATGGCGAGATTAATACGCTGCGCGGCAACGTGAACTGGATGCATGCACGTCAGTCGATGTTTAAGACCGAGAAGTTTGGCGACGATCTGGAGAAAGTAAAACCGATCATCAATCCGGACGGGTCAGATACGGCGATGTTTGATAACACGTTTGAATTCCTGTACTTGAGCGGACGCTCCCTGCCTCACGTAGCGATGATGATGGTGCCTGAGCCATGGGTCGGCCGGGAGGACATGGACCCGGACAAAAAGGCGTTCTATGAATATCACAGCACAATGATGGAGCCATGGGACGGGCCTGCAGCGATGGGCTTTACCGACGGCGTTCAGATCGGGGCGATTTTGGACCGGAACGGCTTGCGCCCATCGCGTTACTACGTGACGAAGGATGACCTGATCGTCCTCTCCTCGGAGGTCGGCGTACTGGATATCCCGGCGGAGAACGTACTCTATAAGGATCGGCTGCGTCCGGGCCGGATGCTGCTAGTCGACACGCAGGAAGGCCGGATTATTTCCGACGAGGAAGTGAAGTCAGCGATCGCGAAGGAGCATCCGTACCGTGAATGGCTGAACGAACATCTCGTTGAGCTGGAAGATCTGCCGGAAGCGAAGGAGCTGCCGCCGGAGAGCCACGAAGACATTGCACGCCGTCAAATGGCATTTGGTTATACGTATGAAGACCTGCGGAAGGTGCTTGAGCCGATGGCCTTAACCGGTCAGGAAAATATCGCTTCGATGGGGTACGACGCGCCGCTTGCCGTCTTGTCCGAACATCCGCAGCGACTGTACAACTACTTCAAGCAAATGTTTGCGCAAGTCACCAACCCGCCAATTGATGCGATCCGCGAGGAGCTCGTTACCTCGACCGCTACGACGATTGGTCCGGAGCGCAACCTGCTTCAGCCGGAGCCGGAGAGCTGCCGTCAGATTCGGTTGGATTCGCCGATTTTGTCCAATGAGGACTTCGCCAAAATCCGCCATCTGCACCGGCCAGGCTTCAAGGCGATCACGATTCCGATCCTGTTCCCGGCTGCCGAAGGAGCAGAGGGGCTGCGTAAGGCGTTGGATACGTTATGCGAAGCAGCAGATCGGGTCATCGCCAAAGGCCACAATATTCTGATCTTGTCCGACCGTGGAATGGATGCGGAGAACGCAGCGATCCCGGCGCTGTTGGCAGTTTCCTGCTTGCATCACCATCTGATTCGCGAAGAGACGCGGACCAAGGTCAGCCTGCTGCTGGAGTCGGGCGAGCCGCGTGAAGTACACCATTTTGCGTTACTGCTTGGGTATGGCGTCAGCGCAGTGAATCCGTATCTTGCGTTCGAATCGCTGAAGGATATGATTGCCCAAGGCATGCTGCAAGGCATTTCGCATGAAAAGGCGGTGTACAACTTCATCAAAGCAGCGACCAAAGGGGTCGTCAAAACCTTGTCCAAAATGGGCATCTCGACGATTCAATCGTACCGCGGGGCGCAAATTTTCGAAGCGGTTGGCCTGGAGCCTTCCTTCGTCGATCGTTACTTTACATGGACGCCGTCGCGGATTGGAGGCATCGGCCTGAAAGAAGTGGCTGCCGAAACGCTTACCCATCACTTCCGGGCCTTTACTGACAAGGACGGCAACGATAAAGTGCTGGATTCCATCGGAGAATACCAGTGGCGCAGCGGCGGGGAAGAGCATCTGTTCAACCCGCAGACGGTGCATTTGCTGCAACAGGCGGTCCGTACGGGCGATTATAAGCTGTATAAAAAATTCGCTGAGCTGGTGCAAGGCGAGAACAACAAGCATTTGACGCTGCGTTCCTTGCTGGAACTGAAGCCGGTTGGGCCGAAGGTGCCGCTGGAGGAAGTTGAATCGGCGGCTTCGATCATGCGCCGCTTCAAGACCGGGGCGATGTCGTTTGGCTCGATCAGCAAAGAAGCGCATGAGACGATTGCCATCGCCATGAACCGCATCGGCGGCAAGAGCAACACCGGCGAAGGCGGCGAGGATCCGGCGCGTTATGTGCCGGATGCGAACGGCGATCTGCGCCGCAGCGCGATCAAGCAGGTAGCGTCGGGACGGTTTGGCGTTACGTCGCATTACCTGGTGAACGCCGATGAAATCCAGATCAAGATGGCGCAAGGGGCGAAACCGGGTGAAGGCGGTCAGCTTCCGGGCCGTAAGGTGTACCCTTGGGTAGCGGAAGTGCGCGGCTCCACGCCGGGGGTTGGCTTGATTTCACCGCCGCCGCACCATGATATCTATTCGATCGAGGATTTGGCGGAGCTGATCTACGATTTGAAGAACGCCAATCCGCAGGCGCGTATCAACGTGAAGCTGGTGGCTGAGGCCGGCGTCGGAACGATTGCAGCCGGCGTTGCCAAAGGCCGCGCGGACGTCATTCTGATCAGCGGTTATGACGGAGGTACTGGCGCTTCCCCGCAAAGCTCGATCCGCCATGCAGGTCTGCCGTGGGAGCTGGGGCTGGCTGAAACGCATCAGACCCTAATCTTAAACAACCTGCGCGACCGCGTCGTGCTGGAAACCGACGGCAAGATGCTGAACGGTCGCGACCTTGCTGTCGCCGCACTGCTTGGCGCCGAGGAGTTTGGCTTCTCGACTGCCCCTCTGGTGGCGGTTGGCTGTATCATGATGCGCGTCTGCCAGCTGGATACATGCCCTGTGGGGGTGGCCACGCAAAATCCGGAGCTGCGCAAAAACTTCACCGGAGATCCGCAACATGTGGTCAACTTTATGACCTTCGTGGCAGAGGATCTGCGCGAATGGATGTCCGAGCTAGGCTTCCGCACGCTGGAAGAGATGATCGGACGTACCGATTGCCTGGATGCGGTGAAGGCGGTGGATCATTGGAAGAAGAAAGGCGTCGACCTCAACTCTCTGCTGCATATGCCGGAGCTTCCGGAGGGAAGCAGCCGCTATTGCACAAGACAGCAGAATCATGGGCTGGAAGAGACGTTGGATATGACGAAGCTGCTGCCGCTGGCGCTGCCTGCACTGGAGCGCGGCGAAGCCGTCAGCGCCCGGCTGCCGATCTGCAACGTGAACCGGGCAACCGGGACGATTGTGGGCTACGAAGTTACCCGGCGTTATGGACAGCAGGGATTGCCTGAGGATACGATCACGTTCCATTTTGAAGGTTCTGCGGGTCAAAGCTTTGGGGCGTTTATCCCGAAAGGCATGACGCTCACCGTTGAAGGCGATGCTAACGACTACACCGGCAAAGGGCTGTCCGGCGGTAAGGTCATTGTGAAGCCGTCGCCGCGTGCAACGTTTGTTCCTGAGGAGAACATCATCATCGGCAATACATCGTTCTATGGTGCAACCAGCGGGGAGGCTTACATCCGCGGGATTGCCGGAGAACGGTTCGCGGTGCGGAACTCGGGTGCCAACGTTGTCGTTGAAGGTGTCGGCGACCACGGTTGCGAATATATGACCGGCGGACGTGTCGTTATCTTGGGTGAAACTGGCCGGAACTTTGCAGCTGGGATGTCCGGCGGGATCGCCTACGTGCTTGACGAGAGCGGAGACTTTGCAAGCCGTTGTAACTTAGAAATGGTGCTGCTTGAGTCGGTAGAGGATCCGGCGGAAATCGATCAACTGCGGACGCTAATCAGCCGTCACATTCTGTATACGGATAGTACGGTTGGGCGCCGCGTGTTGGATCGTTGGAACGAGTATCTGCCGAAGTTCGTCCGCGTGATTCCGAAGGACTACAAGCGGATGTTAGAGCAAATCCGCAAAGTTGAAAATGAAGGGCTGAAGGGTGAAGCCGCGCTGCTGGCCGCATTTGAAGCAAATGCACGCGAGCTGGCCCGTGCCGGTAACAACTAATAAATTTTAGCGATAGCGATGATAGTATGGACCGCCCCGGTTGTCTGAACAAGACAGCGGGGCGGTCTTGTTCAGTATTGAATAAATCGATTGTGCGAACATATGTTTTTGGTGTAATATGATTTGGAGATAATTAGGAAGTGAACGTGGAAGGGGGAGCGACTTTTTGGCTGATCAATCTGTTGCATCGCAAAGCGGCAAACGAAGGACGAGACCTCTCGGGCATTATCGCGAAATGCTGGAGAAATACGTGTTCACGCAACGCAAGCTGCTAATTAAAATGGCTGCGCTGCTGTTGATCTCGATTGCTCTGCAGTTGATCAATCCGCAAGTCATTCGTTATTTTATCGATACCGCCCAAGGGGAAGGAAGCTTGAAGCCATTATATATCGCGGCGGGACTCTTCATCGGTTTCTCTCTGGTTCAGCAGCTCGTATCGGTGTGTGCGTCTTACTTCAGTGAGAACCTGGGCTGGACCACGACGAACAAGCTGCGGGCAGACCTCGTCAGACATTGTCTGTCGCTGGATATGTCGTTCCATAAATCGAACACCTCCGGCTCATTGATTGAACGGGTGGATGGGGACGTCAATGCGCTGGCCAACTTCTTCTCCAGCTTCCTGATCCATATGATCGGAAATTTACTGCTGATGACGGGCATCCTGTTGCTGTTGTTCCGTGAAAGCATCTGGATTGGTGCGGCCATGAGCTTGTTTGTCGTTGGCGCTATCTTCATGATTCGGAAAATTCGCGAATTTATGGTTCCGGTGTGGACCAAATGGCGCGCCCAAAATGCCGAGCTTTACGGCTTTATCGGCGAACAATTGGAAGGTACCGAGGATACCCGGGCGAATGGAGCTGCCGGTTACGTGCTGGAGCGCTTCTATGCGATGGCCCGGCGGATGTTACCGGTACGCGTGCGCGCTTCAGTGGGCTTCGGCATGATGTGGGGGACAACGATTCTCGTATTCGCTCTGGGCAATGCCGCCGCTTTCTTGGTTTGCGCCTGGTTATGGAGACGAGGGGAGCTGACGATCGGTTCGATTTACCTCGTGTTTTATTACACGGAACTGTTGGCTCAGCCAATCGAGAAGATCCGTACTCAGTTGGATGATCTGCAAAAAGCCGACGCCAGCCTGATCCGTGTCCGGGACCTGCTGAATACGAAATCACGGATTACTGACGGTCCAGGTGCACCGTTGCCGAAGGGGCCATTATCCGTAAAAATCGACCGGCTGACGTTCTCGTACGAGGAAGAGGGGGAGCCGACACTGCAGAACATAGATCTGATGCTGAAGCCGGGGGAAACGCTGGGCTTGCTGGGCCGCACCGGCAGCGGCAAATCGACATTGGCACGGCTCTTGCTGCGCTTCTACGATCCACAGCAAGGCAAGATCGAGCTGTCAGGCATCGATATCCGTGAGTGCAAGCTGCACGAGCTGCGGAGCAAGGTGGCGATGGTGACGCAAAATATCGAGATTATGGAAGGCACCGTCCGCGATAACTTGGCTCTGTTTGATGGAAGCATCCGAGATGAGGACATCATCGCCGTGTTAAATGAGCTGGGATTGCAGGAATGGTACGCGGCCTTGCCGGATGGGCTGGATACGGTGCTCTCCTCCGGAGGGGGCAGCCTGTCGGCAGGTGAAGCGCAGCTGCTGGCATTTGCCCGGGTATTCCTGACGAATCCAGGGTTGGTGATTCTGGACGAAGCCAGCTCGCGCCTCGACCCGCTGACCGAACAACGAATCGAGACCGCGATCAACCGGCTGTTGGAGTCGCGGACGTGCATGATGATCGCGCACCGTTTATCGACGGTACAACGCGCCGATCATATCCTTATTCTGGAGAACGGACGAATCGTAGAATATGGACCACGCAAAGAGCTGGCGGCTGATCCAAGCTCTCGATTCAGCCGAATGTTGTCCGTTGGTCTGGAGGAGGTGTTGGCATGAGTACGCGGCATTTTTTCTGGAGATTGCTGCTGAATCGACCGGCGATTTATATCGCGAACCTGCTCTCTTGGACGATCATCCATATGATTCCGCTGCTTCCGGGACTGATTACGAAGGCGTTCTTTGATAACCTAGAAGGCAACGTCAACCTCCCGTTTGGAGTGGAGGGTCTAACGGCGTTGCTGATCGGTGTGGCGCTGGCGCGCATCGCGATGATCGCTGTGGGCTGCTTTACGGACGGCAGCTACCGATTCCGGATCAGCATGCTGCTGCGGCGGAATATGCTGGCCCATGTGCTCCGGGAGCCCGGCGCCAAAGCAATTCCTTGCGCCCCGGGGGAAGCGATCAGCAACTTCCGGGACGACGTGGATCAAGCGGAAGAAGCGATGAGCTGGTCGGTGGATATGTTTGGCCTGATGGGCTTTGTGATCATCTCCAGTTATATTTTGATTTCGATCGATGCGCAGCTGACGTTCTTCGTCTTCGTCCCGCTCATTCTGGTTGTGACCGCGGCGCAAATTGCGACAGCGCGCATTCAGAAGTACCGGGCTGCCAGCCGCACTGCCACGGCGAATGTGACCAGCTCTATCGGCGAGATGTTCGCCAACGTGCAGGCGATTCAAGTCGCGGGAGCGGAAGAGCGGATCGTCCGGCGGTTCGAACGGCTGAGCGATGAGCGGCGGAAGATGATGGTCAAGGATAAGCTGATTACTGAATCGCTGTCCTCTGTGTTTACGAACTCCGTTAACCTCGGCACCGGACTGATTCTGGTGTTGGCCGGTTACAAGATGCGGAGCGGTTCGTTTTCCGTCGGTGACTTGTCACTGTTCATTTATTATTTAACCTTTGTCACGCAGTTGATTTCGAACGTTGGGAACTTTATGACGTTTTATAAGCAGATGGCGATCAGCTTCTCCCGCTTGAAGCATATGCTTCAAGGCGCCCCCGCCAAGCTGCTGACGGCTCCGGCATACATCGGGATCGGCAAGCGGAGAGCATCCGAAGCCGATCACGGGATGAAGAGCGCGGCAACGGCGTTAAGCGGCTCGGGGTTGGAGCCGTCTCCGTCGGAACTCGCATTAGTGCAGGGGGAACCACATCGGATGGCTGCCTATCTGCCGGTGGAGCCGCTGCAGCTGCTGGAGGCAAGGGGACTGACGTATCGCTATCCCGAGACCGGCCGGGGCATCGAGAACATCAGCCTGCGGCTGCCGCGCGGCTCGTTTACGGTCGTGACCGGCATGATCGGCTCCGGCAAAACGACGCTGCTGCGGGCATTGCTCGGCCTCCTGCCGGCGGAAGCCGGGGAGATCCGCTGGAACGGCCGCCTTGTCCGTACGCCGGCTGACTTTTTTGTTCCGCCGCAAAGTGCGTATACGGCGCAAATCCCGCGCCTGTACAGCGACAAGCTGCGGAACAACATCTTGCTCGGGCTGCCAGAGGACGAGAGCAGCCTGACGCAGGCGCTGCACGTCGCCGTGCTCGAAGACGACGTGGCACAGCTCGCCCACGGCCTCGACACGATGGTCGGGCCGCGCGGGGTCAAGCTCTCCGGCGGCCAGGTCCAGCGGACCGCGGCCGCCCGGATGCTCGTGCGCGAGGCACAGCTGTACGTGTTCGACGACTTGTCGAGCGCGCTCGACGTCGAGACCGAACGGAAGCTGTGGGAGCGGTTGTTCCAATCTCGAGGTGAGGCCACCTGCCTCGTGGTGTCTCATCGTAAGGCTGCGCTCTCGCACGCGGACCATATCATCGTGCTGAAGGACGGCACGATTGAAGCCGAAGGCACGGCGGAGCAACTGCTCGCCACCAGCGCCAGCTTCCGCCAGCTTTGGTACGGCGAGGAGCCGCAGGCTGACGGTGCATGAGACGTCCGAATCTAGCTCCAGGCGCTCATTGTTGGTCTGAAGGCCAGCTAGGGGTTATGATGACCCGGGTCAATCCCGGGTCATTTTCGAGTTGATCGCCCGGGTTAATCGTCCGGATATTTCGCTAGGGCGATGGACCTATGTCAGCTCGCTATCAGTCCCTCATCACTGCCCGGAGCTTTAGCTGAAGGATAGCTTATGGTAGAATAGGGGAAATTATCCTGATTGAACGGGATACAGTTTGCAAAGAGAGTGGGGAGTATCCAATGGAGTTGACGCAGGAACCCGTCGTACGCATGCGGGACGTCACCAAGCGCATCGGCAGTAAGACACTGATCGACCGATTAACGCTGGACATTCCGAGAGGACAAGTGTACGGCTTCCTGGGACCTAACGGAGCCGGGAAGACGACGACGATCCGGATGATGGTTGGCCTGATGTCGATATCGGAAGGCGATATTCTGATCGAGGGAGCCAGCATCAAGGATCGTTTCGAAGAGGCGATTTCGCATGTCGGCGCCATCGTGGAGAACCCGGAGATGTACAAGTTCCTGACCGGGTACCAGAATTTGCTGCATTATGCTCGCATGTCTCCAGGAGTCACGAAAGAACGGATCTGGGAGGCGGTCGAGCGGGTTGGCATGCAGAACCGTATCCATGACAAGGTTAAGACGTATTCGCTGGGCATGCGCCAGCGGCTGGGCGTAGCGCAGGCCATCCTGCATCGGCCGAAGCTGCTGGTGCTGGACGAGCCTACCAACGGGCTCGACCCGCAAGGCATCCGCGAGCTCCGCGATTATCTGCGGGCGCTGGCGCGGGAGGAAGGAACGACCGTGTTTGTCTCCAGCCATTTGCTGTCGGAAATGGAGCTGATGTGCGACACGGTTGCGGTCATTCAGCAGGGACGACTGGTGGATGTCAAGTCCCTGCATCCGGAAGCTGCCGAAGGCCGGGCACTGGAAACGGCCTTCGACGTAAGCGATCCGCAGCGCGCAGCGGCACTGGTCGAAGGCGGACACCTCGAAGGCGGCCGACTGATCGTATCTGCCGACCGGAAAGCAGTGGCGGAGATCAACGCGAAGCTGGTCATGGCGGGCATTGACGTGTACGCGATCCAGGCGGTGACGCGTTCGCTGGAGGATCAATTCTTGGAGCTGACGGGAGGGAAGGACATTGAATAATTTTCTCGCGCTGGTCCAAAACGAAAATATGAAAATTTATCGGCGGGTTCGCACCTGGATCATGTTCGGGCTGCTTGTCTTGCTGACGATCCTGTTTGGGGTGCTGTTCTCGCTGGACGGCGGAAGCCAGCGGATGAGCGCCTGGGATGCGTTGGACCAACTGAGCTTCCTGTATTATCTCGTCAGCATCTATGCGGCTGTGATTGCCGCTGATATCGTAGCCGGCGAGTTCACCTGGGGAACGATCAAGCTGCTGCTGATCCGACCATGGACGCGGACGAAAGTGCTGCTGTCCAAGCTGCTGGCTGTGCTGTTATTTACGCTGGCGATGAGCGCGGTATTTTTCGTCATCGCGCTGGCTGTTTCGTTCCTGATCTTTTCGAATGAGCCGTCGCAATATCTGGGGGACAGCCCCTTAAGCCGGATTCTGGAAAGCCTGCTGTACAGCTATGTTGATCTGCTGGTCATTGCAGCATTTTCGTTTATGCTGTCGACGGTTTTTCGCTCCAGCGGTATCGCGATCGGGCTGTCGATCTTCATCTTGTTTGCAGGCAACATCTTTACGTTGTTGTTCCATCCGTCGCGTTATGCTTGGGCCAAATACTTGCTGTTTACCAATATGGACTTAGGTCAATATCGCGGGGGGCAGGTCGGGCCGGCCGGAATGACGCTGGGCTTCTCCATTACGGTGCTGGCAGTTTACGTCCTGCTGTTCCTGGCGGTGGCTTGGCTTGTATTTAAAAAGCGCGATGTTGCTGCATAAGTTCCACACGAAAGAAGCTCCTGCCTTTCTCATCGGCGGGAGCTTCTTTATCTATCACGGATTCACTTTTAACCTGCCTCGGGGCGTGCTTTCTTGACCTTGCCTTTGCCGCTAGAGGTCGCTGAGGCAGCAGCGGGGGCCACCCGTTCCATTTTGCTCGACCCGTTCAGCAGCCCGCCTTCGACGATGATCAGCTTGGCCACATCCACGTTGCCGTCGATTTGACCGCTGGCCGTGATCGTGAGTTTCCCAGTGGTGGTGATATCACCGATCACTTTGCCAGCGACGATCACATCGGCGCCTTTAATATTGGAGATGGCCTCGCCGGTTTCGCCAATGATGACCTGTCCCTTGCAGTCGATTTCTCCGTGAATTTGACCCTCCACACGCAGATTGGACTTGCACTCCAGCTTGCCTTCTACCAAGCTGCCCTGGCCGATCAGGGTATCGGTCAGACGAGGGGCTTTCTTGTCTTTGAACATAGCGCTTCATCAACTTCCTTTCTACATGCGGATTACTTCAAATAAGGCATCGGGTCAATGGCTTTGCCGCCCTTGACGATCTCAAAATGCAGATGGGGTCCGGTACTGCGTCCGGTGCTGCCCAAGTTGCCGATGCTGGCCCCTTTCTTCACCTCATCCCCGACGGAAACATCAATGTCGCTGAGATGCATGTACCAGGTTTGCAGGCCGCCCGGGTGCTCAATCACAATGTATTTGCCGTGGGACCCGTCCCGGTCGGCAGTGATGACCTTGCCGGCCGCAGCGGCATATACAGGGTCTCCGACTTTACCGGCAATGTCGATGCCCGCATGAAATGCGGCTCGGCCGGTAAACGGATCGGTGCGGTACCCGAAATTCGAGGTCAGCCGCGTGGACAGCGTGGGCCATTCCGACGGTGTGCCCGAGAGGGAGTATTGGGTCTGCTTCGCTTTTTTCAAGGTGAGCGGAACGTGCTTCTCCATCTCGTCCAGCATTTCGTTCATCGCGGCAAATTCGTCTCGCGTACTCGCTGCGAGTCTCTCAATCTCATTGTCATGCACAGCGATGAACTCACCGCCAACCCCGCTGTCCCCCAGAGCGTCCAGCGTCTCGTCCCAGGACAACGAAGACAGCTTGCCAAGATTCTTCGCATCCCCATCTCCGTATTTATCAATAAATTTCTGCAGCTCGGCTTCAAGCTCGGCTACCCGCTCCATCCGTTCCATCATTTCCTTGGATTGGCTTGATAAGGAGATCACTTCGTTCTGCAAGCGCTGAATCGCTTCATCCTTGTTGGTCACCACCGCTTCAAAGGCCAGGGTTTGCTGCTCCAGCTGATGTTCCAGGCGAGAAACGGTCTGTTCCGAGCGAACTTGCAGGCTGACGATCAGCCCGGAAATAGACAGCAGCGCCAGCAAAGGCACGGCAACGACAAGCGGCTTGGAGACTTGCATCTGTTTGACGGGCCGATTGGCATCCCGAAGGACAAGCAGCGTCATCCGGTTGGGATTCGGTACGCTTACGCTCCTCATGGCATCCCCTCCCTACGCTTCGTTGGTTCTATAACTTATCTATTCCTATGATTCTTAAATCATGTCAAAAAAACGGGTCCTGTCTAATATAAATGCGGCGGAATCCGTTAAATTTCGAAATCTGACATGAATAAACCGCAGGCCGGATGGTTAATGATGATGGCAGGGGAGGGTGGAAGGCATGCTCTGGCTGATTGGCATTTTACTTCTTTTTATCGTACACGTTGCATTGATCCTGCTGTTGGAATTCCGCAATCCCGCCAAAGCGGTTGCCTGGATGTTTATCTTGTTTTTGTGCCCCCCCTTAGGTCCAGTCCTCTACTATTTCATGGCCCGGGACTATCGGAAGCGCAAAAAACTGCTGCACCGGGGGCCTATCCCCTTCCTTAGCTTACGGATGCTGCTGCGCAATCACTTGGCAAGTCCGGTCCGCTTGCAGGAGATGAGCAACCCGGAAATGCATCATCAGGAGCGGCTGTATCAGCTGCTGACGCACCATGCGGCCAATCCGATCACTGGCCGAAATCAAACGCAAGTGTATTCCTCCGGGGAAAAAGCGTTTGGGGCCATGCTGGAGCGGATGGAGCAAGCACGAGATCATATTCATCTGGAATTTTATATTTTCCGCAGCGACATGATTGGCTCGGCCTTTGCCGAAGTGATGATCCGGAAAGCCCGGGAAGGGGTCAAGGTCCGGATGATCTGCGATGGGCTGGGAAGCTTTAAGCTGGAGCATGCATTTATTGAGCGGCTTCGGGCAGCCGGGGTGGAGGTCTTCTTCTTTCTGCCGGCACGAGTGGCTATGCTGAACCGCCGGGTCAATTATCGCAATCATCGGAAAATTCTTGTGGTGGATGGGAAGTTCGGATTCGTAGGCGGATTAAATGTGGGCGACGACTATCTCGGTCTTTATGAAAAAATGGGGTACTGGCGCGACACGCATCTGCAACTGAATGGAGATTCGGTTTATTATTTGCAGCTCACCTTCCTGGAGGATTGGCTGCTGGCATCGGGGCAGGATCTTGGAGACCCCGCTCTGTTTCCGCCCCATGAAGGGTCTGGTCAGGAGCAGGTGCAGATCTTGACCAGCGGACCCAATTTGCTGCGCAACCCGATTCATGAAATGTGCTTTAATTCGATTGCGGTGGCGAAGCGCCGGATCTGGATCGCTTCGCCCTATTTCATTCCCGACCCCAGCGTATATTCCGCCCTGAAAACGGCGGCATTAAGCGGAATCGAAGTGATCATCCTCATGCCTTACCATTCGGACAGTCGGTTGGTGAAGCTGGCTTCCTTGTCTTACGTGGAGGAGCTGCTCGAGGCCGGGGTCAAGTTCTTTCAGTATACGAAGGGCTTTATTCATGCCAAAGTGATGATCATCGACGATCTGCTCGCTTCGGTGGGAACCGCGAACATGGATATGCGCAGCTTTTTTTATAACTTCGAAATGACAGCGTTGTTGTTGGATCCGGAGACCATCGCTCGGCTCGAGAGCGACTTCAAGCAGGATCTGCTCGATTCGAGCCCAGTGGTGTTTGAGGAATTTACTCAGCGGCCGCAAGGGCAGAAAATGCTGGAGCTGCTGGCACGGCTGCTGTCGCCGTTGTTGTAGCGGTTAGCAGCGAGTGCGGCGAGAGCTTCCATCGCTAGGTCCGGACAGGAGATTTTAAATGCTGCAAAATCAGCTGAAGGGACTGGGGAGGGACGGTCTCAAGCAAATCTCCCCGCTCCTTCAGGCGTTGACCGATATTCAGCAGGTTAAAATCCGCAGGCCTCGGGTTCTTCCGTACCTCATCCCAAGTTAACGGAGTCGATACGCTGGCGGCTTCCCGGGCGCGAGGGGTATAGGGAGCTGCCAGCGTTTTGCCGGCGTAATGCTGCAAGTAGTCGAAGTAGATTTTGTCGCCGCGGTCTTTTTTGAGCCGTTCAATGGTAAATAGGTGAGGGTGCTTCTCGGTGACGTAGCGGGCGACAAAATGACCAACCATCCGCAGCTCGTCAAAGGTGATGCCGTATTCGATCGGTACAATGATCTGCACGCCGGTGGCACCGGACGTCTTCGGCACCGATTGCAAGCCCAGCGACGTCAAAATATCTCCAACCAAAGCCGCGGCCTCCATAATCCGCGGTTCGTCCTCCAGCGTGGGGTCCAGGTCGATCATCCATTCGCATGGCAGTTCCTCCCCGACATAATGCAGAGACGGATGAAATTCGATGCAAGCCAAGTTGCCCAGCCACAGCAGCACCGGCAGCCGGTCAAGCACGACATAATTGATGTTCTCATGAACGGCCGTTCGAACGAAGGGCGGGAGCGGTTCGGGGGCATTTTTCTGGTAAAAAAACTTGCCGTGAATGCCGCCGGGATAACGAATCGTCGTCAGCAGACGGTTGCGGCAATATTTCAGCAGGTAAGGCGACAGCTCGGCCAGCTTCTCCAAGTACATTTGCTTGGTGATGCCGGCTTCAGGCCACAATAGCTTGTCCGGGTTAGAGATGGGAATCTCTTCGCCTTCGACGGTAATCGTTCCTTTGATCGTTCGGGGCATAACGGTTCCTCCTTGCTGGAATCGATGAAAGATGTTCGCCTGCTTCGGGTTGTTGATTCTAGGCTTGCCTGAGGGCGAGGAAACTATGAGCGAACGAACCTCCGGAATGGTTCAAGCGAGGCAGGGGCAAATTAGGGAGCAAGCAGCAGTTCGGGTTTGGAGAAGGTAAGAACCAGAATAGGCACATTGGAGCGGGGAGGTGAAGAAGCGGCATGGAATGGAAACCGATCATCCCATTTGAACCGATTCGCAGCGAGTCGATCCCACAAGGCGAAGAATGGGTGGCCCAGGTCAAATGGGACGGAGTGCGGATGTTAACCTATAATGACGGCCTCGAGGTCAAACTGATCAACCGCAAGGGCAATGATCGAAGTATGCAGTATCCGGAGTTTCTGGATACGCGGGAATTCTGCCGGGCGCATTCGGTCATTCTTGACGGCGAGATGATCGCTCTCTCCGGCGGCAAGCCGTCGTTTCACGAGATCATGCGGCGGGACAGCTTGCGGCGAGAGCAGGAGATTCGCTTTGCAGCTCAGCGGATTCCGGCGATCTATATGATCTTCGACATCTTGCATTATGACGGTAAGTGGGTGAACGGTGAGCCGTTAACGCATCGCCAACAGCTGTTGCAAGAGCTGGTCATCCCTTCCGAGCAGGTGCAGATTGTCCCCAATGTGGCGGACGGGGAGCTGCTGTTTGACTTGATGAAGCAACGGGGCTGGGAAGGGATTGTATCCAAGCGGCTCGACAGCACCTATGCGTTTGGAGGCAAGGATGCTCGTTGGGTCAAGAAAAAGCTGGCCCGCGACCTGTATGCCGCCATCGGCGGGGTGACGTACCGTGACGGGGGGGTGAACGCCATCTTGCTGGGCTTGTACAACGCAGAGGGACAGTTCATCTACATCGGCCATGCCGGCAGCGGCAAATGGAGGGCGGCGGACTGGCGTGAACTGACTGAAAATGTAAAGCCGCTGATCATCCCGGATCGTCCGTTTGCCAACGTCCCTGAACGCATGAAAGGGGCCGTCTGGATTCAGCCGGCCCTAACGGTAAAGGTGCAGTTCCTGGAGTGGACGCCCGGCGGCACGATGCGCCACCCGATTATCCAAGGATGGGCGAATGTCCCGCCTGAGGCTTGTCATATGGAGCAAAGCATGTAAACGGCTGACGGTTCGACCAACAAGCGGTGCCGGCCGTCGCTTTATTTTGCCTCCGGCTTGGTGGCGGTGCGGCGCTTGGGCTTCGGCTTCACGGCAACGGTTGGCGTTGCGGTCTCATGATCCGCCCCGGCCTTTTTGGTCTTTCCTGCAACGGGGGCGGCTTCGTCCTCGGCCTTGGCTTTCTTGGCGGCGGTCTTCCGCGTCCGTTTGGCTGGAGCCGCAGCGGCTGGCCCCGGATCGGTCGCCACCGGCGGCTTGACCGCCTCGATGCTCGCCTGCAGCGCCGCCATGAGGTCGATGACGTTGGTCTCCGGCTTGGCCGGAGCCAGGCTGATTTCCTCGCCAGCGACTTTTTGCTCAATCATTTGCAGTAACCCTTCGCGGTAGTCGTCGGTGTATTTCTCCGGCTCGAATGGGGTGGACAGCTGTTCGATCAACATTTTGGCCATCGTCAGCTCTTTGTCGTTCACTTGAACGTTCTCCGGCAAGTTAGGCACTTGGGAGATCGGGCGGATCTCGTCTGGATAGAAGATCGTTTCGATCGCTAAACACCCTTCCATCACGCGGATGGCAGCTAAGCTGCTTTTGGAGCGGATGGCGATTTTGGCAATCCCGATTTTCCCCGTATCCCGCATCGCTTCAAGCAGCAGTTGATACGCATTCCCTCCGGCTTGATCCGGCGCCAAGTAATACGTCTTCTGAAAATAAATCGGATCGATTTCCTTCAAATCCACGAAATCGATGATCTTGATCGTTTTTTCGGCGTTGGCAGACAGCTGCTCCAATTCTTCTTTTTCAAATAGAACGTACTTGCCCTTCTCGTATTCATAACCGCGCGAAATATCTTCCCAATTCACGTCAACGTCGCACGCCGGACAACGCCGTACATACGAAATCGGGCTGCCGCACACTTTATGGATGTATTTCATGGAGATGTCCTTGTTTTCGGTGGCCGAAAACATTTTGACCGGTACATGGACCAGCCCGAAGCTGATCGCTCCTTTCCAGACGGTATGCATCGTGTAAACCCCTTTCTTTTGTGCATCCTTCAAAATCGTCGCAGGCAAATTTGCTATTAATCCGTAGTATGGTTTGAAATCTATTTTCTATTTACGTGATGGGAGTGAATCTTCGTTCCGGTGTTCTGCGGTTGCGGGGGGTGCAGTGGACCGATATAATGAGGACAGGCCTAGCAAGGATTTGAGGCAGCACGAAATGTTGCTGTAACGGATATTGTGGACGTGGTGATGTGGGCAGGTTGCTGGGGTAGGCACCATGACATTTTAACGGACACCAGAGACGTTATATGCCTGCAGGGAAGGAAATCGGGAATCTAGCTAAGATGAACGTAAACAAAAGACAGCCCTCCAAATTGCTACATCTCATAGGTTAAAATGGATAGTGTAGTATAAACCAAACCATTTCAGAGCTACATAGCAAAGGAGAGCTGATACTATGCAGTCTACCA
>NZ_JAWDJI010000126.1:0-3377 GCF_032465655.1 Paenibacillus sp. 3LSP
GATTTTTTTCACTATATATGTGATTTAAATCACAAATATCAGAATTTGAGAAAATAAATTTTTAAATAAAACAGCAAGGCGGGCTGGAATCCCGTCTTGTTGCATGGTTGGAGGATTTCACTTATTTGGCTTGATCTTTGTTTTGATTCGTTTTTTCCGATTCCCCCGTCAAAGTTTCCGTCCATTCCTCCATCATCTCGCCAACATAATCTTCGAGCTTCTCCGTGGCTGCGGTAGGGTGCTTCGGAACGGGGATCGGATCCACACCAGAGCCCTCCCCGGGAGGCAGGGTGTTCTGCTTTTTATCCATGAGTGCCTGCTCCTTTCCAATGAAGTTTAGTGATTCTCTTTCATTTGAGGATCCGGCGTCGTCACCTTATGCGTCAGCAGTTCGGATACGGTAACGAAGCGATAACCCCGGCGTTGCAGTTCCGGCAAGATGACCTTTAGCGCTTCGATCGTCTGCGTGCTGTTGTACACGTAATCATGCATCAGGATAATATCGCCGTTGCGGGCGTTGTCCAGCACCTTGCGTACGATTCGTTGTACGCCGGGCGCTGTCCAATCCTTCGTATCCTGATGCCAGGACCAGAGGATCATCTGCAGGTTGTGATGCTTGGTTAGTTCGACGATAGCATCATTATAATATCCGCCCGGAGGACGGAAGAGGACCGGTTTGCGTCCGGTGGTCTCGAGAACGGCTTCCTGGGTCATGGTCATCTCTTCCTTCAAGGCCGACAACCCCAGTCGGTGTAAGGATGGATGGTGATAGGAATGGTTGCCGATTTCATGACCGGCGGCTTGTTCCATTTTCACGATGTCGGGGAATCGCTTCACCCGGTCACCAACGACAAAAAAGGTCGCCTTCGCATGATACTTCTCCAGGAGCTCGAGGATTTTCGGTGTTTGCTGTTCATCTGGTCCGTCATCAAAGGTTAAGGCGATGTATTTTTCTTGCGTTGGCACTTCCCATACAATGTCCCCGCGTTCTTCATAATAGCTTCGTTGCTTGCCATGAACCGGGGAGGATGCCTCTGTTACAGGGGCAGAGAGAAGCGCAATGCCAAGGGCGATGGTGAGCGCTGCTCCCAGTTTGATTTTGACCATCGGTTTTACGTGCCTCCATCAACTATACTTGAGCGCTTGTCCGTCCGGGCAACTCGCAGCTTCCGGCCGGCGCTGTCCGTTTAGTTTGGCTGGCCATCGGCACTTTTATCCATGGAAGGGGAATCCTTCTCTTCATCAAAAAGATATCCGTCCTCCGCTTTATACAACGATAGGCAATCATGATGTTGCAATGGGGGACGAGAGGACGTATGGGGACAGTAACATACTTTAACGAGAACGCGCGCCTTTGGGGCGCACGTTTTTGTTGTGGGGGCTTGTGGCGATGTTAGGAGACCAGCCGGTGGCGGCTAGGCCGTCGTTTTAGTGCTGGTCGTTGGCGCTGTTGGGTTGTTGCTTGACAGCCGTATGCAGGCATCCGTCTGCCAGTAGCCGTATGCTGGTAGCCGTATGCCAGTAGCCGTATGCGGTAGCTCGGTTGCAGGTTACCGTATGCAAGTAACTCGGTTGCGCTAACGGACACCAGCGCCGTTATTTGGGTTCGGACGCAAGCCTACCCGTTTTAACGGACCTCAGAGACCTTATTCGGGTCTGTTGCGTTGAATCGATGAGTATTTTTGCTCAATAAGGTCACTTGAGTCCGTTAGCTCGGGAAATCTCCGGGAAATGAGCAAATAAGGTCGGTACGGTCCGTTAGAGGTGGGGAGGTTGGACAATAGAGTTAGCAATCTGAACGAGTTCAGAGATACTATACAAAGGAACAAAGTCACCATCTTCCACCTTGTTCGATGCTAATGCATAGGTTAATCCATTATTTCTCCAATATAGCCCGCTTAAGTTCGGTGTGCTTTGGATCCAGGTTTGTGTGCCATCACTTAATTTTGGCCCCTTTTTACCATCCGGTTTGGACTTTACCTGCGAATTTGAAACAGCCAGTATCAGTTGCTCTCCTCGCTCTTCATTAGCAAAGGTCAATTGGATCAAGTCAAAGTTAGCTGGGACGATATCGGCAGACTGATGGGTAATCGGAAAAGGAACTTTTGGAATAGGAACCTCAAAGGGCACTTCAAGCAAGGTATCTTCAAAAGATTCGCAACACTTTGAGCCTGGGTCCCATACGGCTACACCATCTCTTATGGATAAGCTTGGTGAAGTTCCGGGAGTTTGCTTGACATCCTCAGCAATGGGGGAGATGTCGTTGTACTTTGCCCCAGTTCCGCAACCACCAGCTAGGAATAGAATAACAACAAGGATAATGACATCAATGATTTTTTTCAAAAGAATCCCTCCATCATAATCCAATAGTATACAATACCTTTAAAAAAATCCAGATTTATGGAAGAAGAGATCTATGGGGGAAGAAGGGGGAATTAAACACTCTTCAAACTTGATTCGGATCACCTAAGTACCAGAGGGCATCGTTGACTACAAAGAGAAAATAAAAAATCCCCTGAAGCCTTACGCCTCAAGGGATTTTTGCTATGATCTGCAGTGGGCTCGAACCACTGACCCCCACCCTGTCAAGATGGTGCTCTCCCAGCTGAGCTAGCAGATCAAAATTATAGTGAAGACAGAAATAATCTTATCAGGCGGCGGGGTTCTTGTCAACACTTTCCTAGAGTATAAGCTGTCTGTCCCCTGTCAACAATGGAGAAGGAACGCGTGTCCGAGTGGTAAGGTACATGACGGCATAACGTTGCATTTATCCAAGACGCTCATGCGCTCATTACTTGCGATAAATGATCCATTCATGGCACGCATACATCAGACAGAACAGCACAGTCATCACCTAAGGAAGGAAGTAGTGAACATGCATTGGAACCACCATCATCGCCATATTGGCCATAACCATAACCGTTCTAACAACAACGATCAAACCCCGTCGCCGGAGAATGAGATGAAACGGCCGCGATCCCTTTGGATTGCTGCAGCGGGGGCCATCCTGCTGTTGGCCTTGACCAGCGCCTGCCAGATGGCGCCAAGCGCGGAGACTTTAAGCCGGCAGGCTGGCGCTTTTCCTTGGCCGTTTGGGCCATCCGTGTCGGACGGCGTCTATTTGCCTACGATTGTAGAAGATGTGTATTCCACGGAATAAAACGCTTTATTCTTCCTCGTCCCATTTGCGGGAATAGCCCTTCTTCGTCGTGTAAAACATGGAGGCAATCAGCAATACCGCGATGACGACCGCCGCGGCGATTGTTACGCCCATGACCATACCCCTAAGCCAGCTCCTTTCCATCGATGTCCATGAGACAACCGTGTCAACTCATATAAAAATGTTACCGAAGGATAATGGTTCACTCACGTAATTT
>NZ_JAWDJI010000127.1:0-21580 GCF_032465655.1 Paenibacillus sp. 3LSP
TTACCGACTCGTTCTGCTACAAACTGACCGCCTTTATGGGCTTTCGAAATTCAGGATTATTATTTGCTCCGAATGTAACTGGTTCGGAATGGAACAGGAGGATTATTCAAAAGAGCAATGTCCATATTGTGGAGCGCGAACAGATCACAGAAAAATGTTACGTCCATGGGGGTTTTCTCCTGTTAAAGGTGACGAAGTAAAATTTGAAGATGAAGATGAACAATACACTTATGCTGAAGCACCTTACTATTCCTATGTTCCAGCAGAGACGGATATGAAAAGTTATAGGCAAAGTAATATTCGTTATGCAAAGCTGTCTGATAGGAAGGTACTAACAGTGAATATGGGAAGTAACAAGAATGGTTTTAACGTATGTAAAAAATGTGGAGGTGCGGAGGTTGCGGATTTGAGTAATAATGGTCATTTTACTTTTTCACAACCTTATCATGACCGTTTTTTGTGTCGGCATGAGAGATATGTAGCAACCAATATTTTTTTAGGATATGAATTTTTAACTGATATGTTTATGTTGGATATATCTTATGACACTACTAAACTTATAGGTAACAGCAATGCGGAGGAAAAGAGCATACTACGTGCTGCAGTAACGACCTTACATGAAGCACTTAGAAAAGCAATCTCTTTGGTACTTGATATAGATTACAGTGAGATAAGTGGAGGTTGGAGACCAAGAATAAAGAATGACGGTGACTCACACATTGAAATGTTTTTCTATGATAATCTTTCAAGCGGTGCAGGTTATTCATCTCTTGTTAGTTCGGTTCTTGATAAAGTGTTAGAAAAAGCAAGGCTTATTCTTTCGGAATGCGAGTGCTCACGCTCATGCAAACACTGCCTTGATAACTTCTGGAATCAGAGAAATCACCACTTTTTTGATCGGTACTTGGGACTACAGCTATTAAACTATGCTGAATTTGGGCAATTACCGGATGGATATGATTATGAAGAGCAACAGGGGCTTCTTGCACCATTGTATAGGCTCATTGCTGATGATAGAGAACTCATGCAACCTAGTCCACCAACTGAATTTGAGGTTGTTCCAGCAATTATAAAAAAGCCGAAAAACACAAGGAATAAGATGTATTTAAACCCATACGATCTGTCCGATTGGTTACCAAATGCATTTCTGACATATAGAAAAATGATTAGTGAGAGGTAGTACATGGCTAAGTCTCTTTCACCGCTCCGTTACCCAGGCGGGAAGTCAAAAATATATGATAAAGTAAAAACTCTTATAGAAATCAATGCTTTTGGTAACAAAACGTATATAGAGCCATTTGCAGGTGGCTTCGGTATAGGGATTGGTTTATTAAGAGAAAATGTTGTACAGACAGCTGTGCTAAATGATTTTGATTCCCACATATATCACTTTTGGTACTCAGTGTTTCATCACACTGATGAATTACTTAAGATGATTGTGGATACTCCCATAACCCTAGAAGAAAGAAAGACTCAACAGGCTATATATGATGATAGCTCTGCTGATGCATTGAGCGATGGGTTTGCAACGCTTTTTTTAAACCGTGTGAATTTCTCTGGTATTATTAAGGGGGGGCCGCTTGGGGGAGAATCGCAGAGCGGCAAATATAAGCTGGATTGTCGTTTTAATAAAGAGGATATAAAAAAGAAAATAGAGAATATCGCTTTGTTGAAAAATCGTATCACTATTTATAATTGTGATGCTAGTGATTTAATAATTAACAAGCTGAGTGAAGTTAAACATAATGCATTTTTTAACATTGATCCTCCTTATGTTATCAAAGGGAACAGACTGTATACTAATTATTTTGAGGAAGATGATCATATAAATCTTGAGAGGGTAATAAGCCAACATCTACAAAATTATCCATGGATCGTAACTTATGACAATTGTGAATTAATTAGAGATATTTACAGTCAATATCACTTGGAGGAATATTATATTCAGCACAACGCAGGTGGTAGTGTACTAGGTAAAGAATTAGTTATTACGAACATTCCGAATGGATCATTTGTTTGGTGAGTTTCAACTTGTAATCAAAATCAGATATATACAGATAAACGTTTATACCAATAACGATTTCGTCCTGAATTTTTTAGTCAAAAAAGCTCTTACTCTTAAGAGTAAGAGCTTTTTTGACTATGTTTAGTGCATTTTGAATAACCGAGTAAGTTTGATTGGATAGTGTTTCTCAGACTGGTTTAATTTATTTAATGAATCAGTTTCTCGCTGAACAGAATCAAAATTAGCTTCCAGATCATTGATTTCTTTAAACAGAGTGATCAAATCACGTTTCTCCAAAAACCTTCTGTTTTGATACAAGATTATTGGAATATAATTTATGAAGGTTATATTGAAAATATGTAATCAATATCAGAAACGAGGGTCAACATGCTCACTCAAGTTAGAAGCTGGACACACGATGATGCAATTCCTAATCTCATCGGTAGAAAAAAAAGTGGACTGGTCTATTTTTGAATATGGGTCGACGATACCAAATGAGTTTGTGAAATTTTTCAATGAAGCCAACGGTGGAGAAGTGGTTGAGGTTGGTAAAGGAAAACAACTCACTCTTATTTATAATGGGCTCCATTATCAGGCCTCTTTAAGAAATGTTGATCAAGTAAGTGCAGGAAGAACTACTTTTCAAATACGTTACCACTCGCCTGAGATTAAAGAGCTTATGCAATCTGTTTTCAAAATTTCTTATGAATATATCATATCTCAAAAACCTCAGGATTCGGCTAGCAAAAAGCAAGTGCTCGTACCAGACGAATTAGCAGAGTTTATCGAGTTTTACTCCACAGGTGAACCATTCAAGTATGAGATGAAACTGATCCCCTCCACGAGTGCAAAATCCCCTGACATTTGGTGGGTCAATCAAGGTTCAACTCTTAATGCAGAAAGGGAAGAAGGGATACTGTGGGCACCTTTGTCTGGAAAAGGAGGACGCTCGCAATATCATTGGGATACGATGGATGAAGTGCGAAAAGGGGATATCATCTTACATTACGCGAATGGATCATTGCGTTTTGTAAGTAGGGTGATTGAAGACCCTGTACATGCTCCAAAACCCTCTTCAATGGCAGGGTCAAGTTGGGAAGAGGAAGGGAGACTTATTCGGGTGGAGTATTTTGCAATTGAGCCGAATATTCCATTGAGTAATTTTTCTCAGGAAATTTTGAAATTGAATATTCATCAGGGACCAATCCATTCAGGTGGTGGGGTGAAACAAGGATATCTATTCCGGTTCACCATTCCGGGGTTGACAGTCATCCAAGATCAATCACCTCAAGTAAAATGGCCAGATTTTACGCGTATAAAGGGAGATTACAATATGGATGAGGTAGTAAAAAGTCCAGCTCTCATTGAGGACAGAGATGTAGTGGAAGTTCTACGAAAGATCAAAGCGTATATTAGCCAGAAGGGGTTTAGTTACCCATTGCACCTCATCGAAAACTTCTACCTCTCCCTCAAAACCAAACCTTTCGTCATCCTAGCTGGCGTGTCGGGAACCGGGAAAACCAAGCTAATTAAGCTCTTTGCAGAGGCGATGGGGGCGACCTCGGAGAATGGACAGTTTACGCTAATTCCGGTCCGGCCGGATTGGAGTGATCCGTCGGATTTGATTGGCTACAGTGACTTGTCCGGTAAGTTCCGTCCAGGGCGGGTTACCGAGGTGTTGTTAGAGGCATCCCAAAACCCGAGCAAACCTTATTTCATCTGTCTGGATGAGATGAACTTGGCTCGAGTTGAGCACTATTTCAGTGATATGCTCAGCATTTTGGAGACTCAGGAATGGCGCGACGAACGTATTGCTACCGCTCCAATCCTTCACAGCAGCTCGCTTGTGCAGGACGAGGATCAAGAGGTTTATGGCAATCTATCGATTCCGGAGAATGTGTACTTGGTCGGAACGGTCAATATGGACGAGACAACACACCCTTTCAGTAAAAAGGTACTCGACCGGGCAAATACCATCGAGTTTAATGATATCTATTTGGATCAGTTTCCTGACGAGGAGTTAGGGGCGGGATCACGTCCAGAGGCAACGCCTAATCGGTTCCTAAGAAGTGACTATCTGCAGCTAGTCGATGCCTATGATACGGATTCCAAAGATCTGATTAGAAGCACGACCGAAAAGCTAATGAACATCAACGGCATTTTGGAAGAGATCCATGCGCATGTTGGTTTTCGGATTCGGGATGCGGTGTGCTTCTATATGCTCTATAACCAGCGGTTTGGGTTGATCACCGAGGATGAGGCGTTTGATCATCAGTTGCTCCAAAAAATATTGCCTCGCATTCAAGGCAGTAGCGCTTCGATCCGCAAGGTTCTTCTGAAGCTAATGCGAGAGTGTGTGGATTCTTCTTTTGCCTTCAATGAGTATGAGGAGGATATGACCTCATTGTTCGAGGGCGATAAGCTCAAATCACTGATCGACCGGGCCAAGTATCCGCGTAGTGCCAAGAAAATCGCTTCGATGTTACGGAGGCTAGAAGAAGATGGATTCACCTCTTACTGGTTATCGTAATGCGCCAATCGAGTTAATACGCATAGAGACCAATTGGTTTGATTTGTACATCAAAGGGAAGCCATTTCATCCGACTGTCGAAATGATGCAACTCCATCGGCAAGAAGACGTGTGGGTGGATGCCCATTTCCATATCGAGACCCCTTCTCCGAAAGTAGAGATGACTTCGGTTGAAGTCTTTTCTCATCAGACCATGGACCTCCAGACTTGGCATCCCGGTGATCCGGCAGCGCCTCTGTTTTTTGAAACGCAACCTTATGAATTTGTGCTGGAGAAGAAGCAGGGGGATCTACCAATTGTATTCTTCCATGAAAATCTTCACTTACGACAAGCGGTGAAACCTATAGGTAGTCGCAGTCGGATCTTGTCTGGAGTGCTTAACTTTCAAAATGAGGTTGGCCTCACAGAGTTGGAGCTTCGTTTGCACGGAGAAGTGATCTTTAAGCTGCAGCTGGAAGTGTTCCCGTCCAAAATGGACTACAAGCGCGATTATGAAGTGATTTTGCGAGAGGTAAATGAGCAGATCTATAATCTGTCTTTTGACTTCCTGCGCAAGACGTTTCACCTTACCGGGTTAAGGGAGACGCGTCAGCAGAGTGTAACGGAGTTTTTTACGATATTACAACGGGTTTTTGGGCAGCTGACCCAAGGCATTGATCGGATCAAAAACGCTCCCCACTACAAAATGCGCCGTGAATCTCATCTTGTGGAAGCGTCGAAGGCGAAGCGGGTGGGGAAGGAGAATATCGCTTTTTTGCGTAAACGGCCAGAGCTATTTCTTCCGGGGCAGGAGCTACCTACGCACGTGCTTGAGACCCGGCGATTTAGAGACTTCGATACGGCGGAAAATCGATTCATCCGCTGGGCATTATTGCGCATCACTTCAAAATTGAAGGAGCTACGGTCCAACGCAGCAAGGAAAGAGAACGCGGACCCCGTATTGCTGAAGAAAATCGACGTGATGAGTTCGCAGTTACAGCGGCTGTTGAGACAGGATTTTTTGCAAGTTGGGGATATGAAGCAGGTCTCCCTATCCCTGGTCTTGCAGATGGCTCCGGGGTATCGGGAGGTCTATCGGATCTATCTCTTGCTGATGAAGGGGCTTTCGATTCAAGGCGATCTGTTCCGGCTATCGATGAAGGATCTGGCGCAATTGTACGAGTACTGGTGTTTCCTGAAAATCCACGATTTGATGCGGCGAAAATATGAGCTGGTAAGCCAGGACCTGATTAAGGTGAACCGGAGCGGTCTCTTTGTGACGCTGAACCAGGGGCGGAAGGCGAAGATGGTGTATCGGAATCCGCGTAATGGAGAGGTGTTTACCCTCTACTATAATGCTCTGCCCCCGGGAGACAGCCACACTACGTTGGCACAGAAACCGGATAATGTGCTGACATTAAAAAAGAATGATGCGGCGATTGAGTATAAGTATATTTTTGATGCCAAATATCGTTTGAATGCAGCCCATGAGGGGACGCCTTACTGGAAGAAGTACAAGCAGCCGGGGCCTGAAGAGGAAGACATCAACACCATGCACCGCTATCGGGATGCAATTGTGTACCAGGATCAACGAAACGGTGAGTACGAGCGGAGTATGTTTGGGGCGTATGTGCTCTTTCCATATCCAGATGAGGTGAAGTTTAAGGAGCATCCTTTTTACAAAAGCATTCAGCTCGTCAACATCGGGGCAATCCCGTTTCTGCCGAACACCACCGGTCTGATGGAGCAACTACTGGATGAGATCATTCAAGACAGCCCGGAGAAAGCTTACGAACGTTCCACTCGCCCTCGCGGGACGAAGGAATATTACTACAACAAGTTTGCAGGCAAGAATGTTCTGGTGGGTTCACTTAGAGAGCCTTCCCAGCTGAAAATGGCCCTGAAGCTCCGTTTTTACCATATGCCCCTGAAAAATATTGTCGACCACAAGCTTCTGACACAAATCGAGTACATTGCAATGTGTCAGTCTCGCAAGAAGTTCCAGGGCCCAGGGAACACGGGGATCCATTGGTTTGGTCGTGTTCTGGATTGGAAGGTGGTCCGGAGAAGGGAAATCACGGAACGGCCCGCTCGGCCCGGGACGGAGGAGGAGCTGTATGTTAAGTTTACGATCGAACGGTGGGAGCGGCGGGACAAGCCTATTGCGCTGGGTGGACAAGGGATATATACCTGTCTGTACACGAGCAAGTACATGTTTGATCGAGCCAGTGAAATTGCGGAATTGAAGCTGGAGAATGAGGAAGACCTACGGGAATGGCGTGAAGCACGTCGACTTGGTAAGGTGAAGGTACAACTGGATCACAGCGATGTGGATTTGGCAGAAAAAGTGGTGGGGATTCGGGTGGAGGAATCCTAGGAACACTTCTGAAATAAATATCTTGAAGCAATGAAGCCCGCTCGTTGAGCGGGTTTTTGCTTTCAAGGTTATATGATTGAATTTACATGAATTAATCGTTTGTGGAATCGATAAACTTAACATTCTTAAGGGCATATTCCAACGCCATGTTAATGATTTCGTTCCGAGAACGATTGCTCTTCCGGGCAAGTTCATCTAATTGTTCTTGAAGGATTTTTTCAATGCGAATGGACATTGTCACAGTCTTGTCTTCCCTTGGAGTTATGATGAACTCATCATTGCTCACACGAATCACCTCACATATCAGTATAGATAGAAAGTGAGGAATTATAACATAACACAAAATGTATTTAGTAATGAATACAAATTGCAATGTAGTTATATTACATATATAATTACAAACATGATGAAACGACTGAAATGACCCTCTTGCTGCACTCATACTATGCAGAAGCATTCGTTATTTTTGACCCCGGGGCTGTAATTCATGTTAGGAGGCATCATTTATGGAAATTATTTTAGAATCAATTCCAGGTGGAGCCTTATTCTTTGATGAATACATAAACGATTTGTTTAAAGTGAAATTTTATCTGGAAGACCAAAAAGTCGTTAGTCCTATTTATGCTTATGGTCCAAACTCAGAAGGTAAGGAATTCAAAACTGAACTCTGTTTGAGCAGCTTACTACCCTATGTAGATGAAGTTAGAATTAAAAGAATTTTATTAGAGATCTTGATATCGGATGCAAGATTGGAATTGAACTCCTATGAACAGGAACTAAACACAGCAAGTTCCGAAGAACTAGCGAAAATATGGGAACCCCGCGATAAAAGCAAATGGTGGACACTGTTATATCTAACAAAAAGAGAAGTTCTGCATTACAGTAAATACGATGCACAAAGGAAACTTCATAAATACGAGAAAATGCTAAGTGAATTGTTGGATGAGTTTTAGTTTCTTCACGTATTGAATGGCTTCTTAAATATATAGGACAGGGATACGACGCCCCTCGCGCCAATGAAGAGAAACCACAACCTTATGCGGTTGTGGTTTCTCACTATGCTTAGTTTATCCCATTGAACAACACAGGAAGCAAAATCAACTGGTTAATGACATGCGTGGCGATATGTCCGAGCATGGCGTAGGCTATTCCGTGTTTCCAATACAGATAGCCAAATCCGATGCCTGGCAAGAAGTTAAGTAATAGCGTCCGGGCTACAGTCACGTTGGTTAACCCCAGCATTTGTGCAGTGGCAGGAAGATGCCCTGCGGCAAAGATCAAGGCGGCCAAGACTATTCCCACGATATAGATGCTATTGCGATCCGAGGTGTTTGTCAGCTTGCTGGCCAGCCAGATGAGGATCGACATCAGTCCGAATCGGATTAGAAGCTCCTCAATGATTCCCCCGTACAATACGCTTCCCGCAAAATAAAGCCAGGAAAATTCAAACTTCTCCGATAGTCCCAAACTTCCGGCAAACACCAGCTTCTCTGCAATGGCAATAAAACTGGCGGACAACAGTCCGATGCTCAGCGCTGCTATCATGCTGGTTCTGCTCCACACCAATGGCTTGTTCAGATTCACTTTGGGAGCCGCCCAGATCCCTGCGATTGTAGCCAGTCCGGTTAACACTGCCGTTTGAAGCATGGCGATTAGAATAAGGACTTGCTTCGACCCGAGTTGCGCCACGATTTGATCTTCCAGTTCAGGGGATAAGACAATCGTTTGCTGGACTCCTAGCAAAGCCCCGGAGATCAAGCCTAGCACAATCGCGGCAATCACTTTTTTTGCAGATAACATTCTCTTTGTTGTGGTCATCGCTCGTTTTCCTTCCCAATACTAGATTTCAAGGCATTGATGACAGCAGCATCGTCACGAATGCCGACATCACGTAAATAGATCGAGCCGCTGGCGGATTGATCAAACACGAATCGGATTTGGCGGGTCCGCTCCGGCTGGAACAACGAATTGACGTGGCTGAAGTCGGATAGCTGGAAAGCGAAGTTTTGAAACACCGGCTCTTTGGTCGGCATCAGCGACGTCAACGGCCATTTTACGATACCGCCTTCGAACATCGGCAGCAGACCGCCCGCTGCACTTAGCGGCAGGGAGGCCGTGTTGCCGCTGATATCCTCGACTTCGATGGTCAGATCGACCAGCTCTTCCTGTGTACCCGACCGATCCGCCATGGAGAAGACGAGGGTGCCATTCGGCGGGATAGCAACCCCATTATCGGGTAAGGCGATCGTATAAGAAGGAGTGCCATCGACCTTGACGCGGTCCCATCCGAGACGAACGGCGTTAAACGGACCGGGGGCGAACTTCATTTCGACCTTTTCTTCTTTCCATTCCGTGAGCCGCTCTCCTATCAGTTGCCCGCCGGGCAGCGTGGTGGTAGAGAGGTCGATATCCTCGTCGAAGGTGCTGATGAGCGTCGTCCGGGCGTCTGAATAATCGTGGATGTACATCGTATCCGGCAGCCATTCCTTTGCGTAACCCAGATTTTGGAAAATAGCGCGATACTCTGTTCTCCCATACAAGGTTGCATCAAGGAAGGACGAGATGAGCACCTTCGCCGCTTGCAGCTGCTCCTCCTGCGGGATCAGCTGGGCCCGGTTGTACAGTAGGTTGCCAAGCCCCGGCGCATCGCTCCGGCCCCATACCGTATTGAATTGCCCGTGATTGGCCCCGTAGATATAGACCGACGCTTTGAAATCATCACTGCCAGGTGTGAAGCCGACCCGGTTATACTGGCTTGCTCCGGCGAAGGAACTGACGTCCATGTCGTGGGCGCCTTGAAGGGCGAGGTAGTTCAGATCGATCAGCTCTGTCGGCCGGCTTGCCGGCTCGTACTGGCCGTCTGTACCCGCCAGCGAGATGACGGAACGGATGCCAAAGCCGTAATTGAACTTGATGTTGCCGTCCTCCGGCGGTGACTGCAACTGGTTGTACGCGGCCGCCACCGTTACCGCCTCGCCGCCGCGGGAATGGCCGATCAGCGCGATCCGGTGCATATCCACTTTCCCATAGAACGGGTTGCCCACCGTGCCGTTCCATTTCTTCCATACGCTCAAGTGCTCCAGCATGAGCCAGCCGCGTGCCGGGTTTTCCTTCTCCAGCACGTTCAACATGAACAGGTCGTCGAAGGGCGAGGTGTTGAGAAAATTTTCATCGATCGACACGACGATATAGCCGCGGCTCGCCAGCAGTTCCCCCAAATAGGCATAGCCCGGGTCTGAATAATCGGTGGCGAGATGGTTGCCGTGCACGATCATCACGAGTGGAAATGGCCCTTCTCCATCAGGATACCAGACCAGCCCGTTTAACGGTATCGCTTCCGGTCCGAAACCAAATGTCTTTGTACGGAGGGAGGACCAGTTCGCCACAAAGGCCGAGCCGTCCACCGGCTCCGTGATCAGCGAATCTTCTGCGTTAAAAACCTTTCGGTAGCCGTTTGCGCTGCCGTAGGTTAGTTTTTTGATCGGATACGTCCCCGGCTCCGCAGGATTCGCTAATGTTCCCGGGTAATGCTCTGGTGCTTTCATGACCGACAGCCGGTAAGGCTTCGCCAGTTCCGCGCGCCCGCCATCCACCAGCCAAGCTCCCGTGCAGAGGGTAAACACAACGGTCACTGCCGTCGCAATTCCGGCTATCACCTTCGTGCGTGTTTTTGCTTCGCGATATGAACCCCGGATCCAGCGGGATATCATCGCTCCCGATAAGGAACAGCCGGCCAGCACGGACAAGGTGACGATAAACATGACCGTCATCGGACCAATAAAGCTGATGAACAGCAGGATGAAGGAGGCAAGCGCCAGACCTATGTACCGCGAAGGCATACGTTTGGCAAGATGCAGCACTCCAGCAATAACCATGGCGATTAAAGCAATGGCAATCAGGAACACTCCGGTTCCGATCACATAATCCCACAGGCCCCGCGACCCAATCAGGTGATAGCTTTGGATGAGAAAAATGACGCCCGCGATACCATAGAGCGCGATGGATGCTCCTTTCCAACCGGGAGACAACGGGGGCCTACGCTTGAACCCCTCGACAAGCCGATTCCGCCACGTTCGAATGGAACCTCTTCTGGACAACTCTGTTTCTGCCATAATATGACCTCTTTCTCAGATAAAAGTTACAACATCCAATATAGAAACTTTGCCTTTCTACCGCCTGTCGCTTTCCTTACAATAACCTTACATAGCAGGAAAACGGCTGCACGGTGCGAACATTACGAAGGAGTGAGGTGGTGGAATCATGCGCAAAACGATACTGTTAGTCGACGACGAGCAGGATATCTTGGATATGCTGAAGCTTTTTTTGGAGCCGGACTATCACGTTCTTGAAGCCAACGACGGACAATCCGCGATGGAGAGGTTCGCTCGCGAGTCCATTGACCTGGCGGTGATTGATATCATGATGCCTTATGTGGACGGCTTCAAGCTCCTTCAATGGATACGCGGCCATTCCAAGATTCCGGTGATTGTGCTGTCGGCCAAAAACCAGGAGGCGGACAAAATCGCCGGGCTTGGCCTCGGTGCAGACGATTTTATTACAAAGCCGTTTAGTCCCTTGGAGGTAGTGGCCCGAATTCAAGCGCACTTGCGAAGAACATACGAATTCAACGACGCCGGCACGGCTAAGGGAGCTGGTGCGGGCAAGGGCATCGTGGAGACCCGACTTGGAGAGTTGATCCTGGATCATGAAGCGTGCCTGTTGTACAAGCGTGGAGAACCGATCGAGCTGAGCGCGATCGAATACAAGCTGCTGAAGTTGTTTATGAGCAAACCGGGGCGTATTTTTACGAAAAAGCAAATCTTCGAGCAGGTGTGGTCCGAGCCCTATATCGCAGATGACAATACGATTATGGTGCAGATCAGCCGACTACGGGACAAAATCGAGGATTCACCGCGGGAACCTTTTTATATTCGGACGGTCCGCGGACTCGGATACCGGTTCGCCAAAAAGGATGAGTTAGATGCAACGTAGACCCCAAAAGCTGTTTGGGATGTTGTTGCGGAATTACGTGATTTTTTCTCTCACGCTGGGGATAAGCTTCGTCTTGCTGCTGCTTTTTTTCGTGGAAAGAACCAATGTGCGGATGCCTGCGGATATGTCATTGCTGCAAGCCCATGCGATTGTTCGACCAAATCCGCCCGATATCCCGACCGATGTGGTTGAAGAAGTGGGCGGTTGGGTGGAAGTTCTCGATGAGCAGCTGCGGATCCAGGAGGTTAGGGGAGAGAAGCGGGACGGTGACAGAACAGCGTATACGGAGCGGGAAGTGAACGCTCTTTTTTACGATACGGACGACAATCCGTACTATACGTCAATGGCTCCATTTCATACGGAGGACGGAGAGCGTCGTTACGTCTTGGTCCGGCTGCCGAAACAACAGATCCAAGCGGAATTCATGCTCAACGAGATGACGGAAGACTATCAGAGAATCTTCTGGATCGCACTAGCCGAGACGGGAGCGTTGTTCGTCTTGCTATTTGGAATAAATGTATATGTATACAGTCGCTTGGCCGCAGTCAGATTAACTAACCCGCTTAGCGCGATTGCCGCAGGTATCCGGAGTGTATCGGATGGGCGTTACCATGAGCGGCTTCACATCGAAGCGAATTACGAGCTGGCGCAAATTCAGGAGAGCTTCAACAAGATGGCGGAAAAGCTGGAGCGAGCAGAAGCGAACAATCGACAACTGGCGGAGAGCAAGCAGCAAATGCTTGTCCATATTTCGCACGATCTGAGAACGCCGATCACGACGATTCAAGGTTACGTAGAAGCGCTGCAGCATGGGGTCATCAAGGAGGAGTCCGGACGTCAACGGACACTTGGTCTCATCCACGGCAAGACGAAGCTGGTCGCGGAACTGATTGACGATGTGTTTGAGTTGGCGAAGCTGGAGGTTCCAGATTATCCTGTTGTCAAAAAGGGATGTGATCTTGCAGAGTTCACGCGCGAGATGGCCGCCGACTATTACGATATGTTCGAGGAGAAAGGGATGACGTTCGAGTTCGACATTCCTTCAGACGAGGTGTCGGTGCCGATCCATACGAAGCTGCTGTATCGAGCCGTCTCCAATCTGCTGGCGAACGCGCTGAAATACAATCCACCGGGGACGCATGTACGGCTCTCGCTTATTGATGGGCCGGATGTAGTGCGGATTGAGGTCGCAGACAACGGCGTTGGCATCCCCGCTGAACTGCGTGCCCGTGTCTTCGAGGCGTTCGTCCGTGGAGACGCCGCGCGCAAGAGCGACGGCGGCTCAGGGCTTGGCCTCACGATCGCCAAGCATATCGCAGAGAAGCATGAAGGCAGCCTTGTGCTTGATAGCGACGCAGGCTGGACGCGCTTTGTGCTGACCTTGCCAAAGACGGGAGAGATGAGCTCGGTCAAAGCCTAGTCTATATAAGACTGGGCTTTTTTTTCTTATCTCTGGTTCGTAGACTTCAAAATTCTCTAATTTTAAAATGCAAAAAAATTTGAATTTCTGTATTGATATTAATTTAACATGATGTTAGAATTACACTCGATGATAATGATAATTATTATCAATTGGTGATCACTTGCGATGTAAGGGAGTGGATTCATGAAGGATGGAACAAGGTACATACGGATTTAGTTCATCATTCGGTTTATATAAATTTGAATTAAAGGAGAGGTCATACAAATGAAAAGATTCACAATGAGTATCATGATGATAATCTTGGTGTTGGCGTTAGCTGCATGTTCTTCTAACACCAACACAGCTGGGGAAAGTAGTGCGAACGCTAGCAACAGCAACGCTTCGGCTGCAACTGACACTGAATCGACGGATGCCGCAAAACCAACGACCGTGGAGTTTACGGACAGCCATGGTACGGTAACGGTTCCGGTGAACCCGCAGAATGTCGTTGCTTTGGATAACAGAACGTTTGAAACTCTCGCGGATTGGGGGGTTAAGCTTGCGGCTGTACCAAAAGGCGTAATGCCAAAGGATTCCCCTTATGTTGCAGATGAATCGGTGCAAGACATCGGGAACCACAGAGAGCCGAACCTGGAAATCATCGCTGCGGTGAATCCGGATCTGGTTATTGTAGGTCAACGGTTCTCCAGCTTCTACGAAGATATTAAGAAGCTTGTTCCGAACGCCGCCGTGATTGATGTGAACGTGGACGTATCCGGTGAGAACGGTACGCCAGGTGACAATCTGGTTAACGGCTTCAAAGAGATTACCACGAAGTTTGGTGAAATCTTCGATAAGAATGAAGAAGCGGCTCAACTGGTCGCCGAATTCGATCAAGCGCTGGCTGACGCGAAAGCCGCTTACAATGGAACAGACAAAGTCATGAGCGTTATTGTCTCGGGGGGGAACATCGGTTTCGCTGCTCCATCGACTGGCCGCGTATGGGGGCCGCTGTATGATATCTTTGGTTGGGTTCCAGCTCTGGAAGTTGCGAACGCAACGACGGACCACCAAGGAGATGAAGTTTCTGTAGAAGCGATTGCCCAAAGCAATCCGGATTGGATGTTCGTCCTGGATCGCGACGCCGCAACATCCAGCGGTGAAGAGAGTGTTCCTGCCCAAGACGTCATTAACAACGCTCCCGCACTTCAAAATACGACAGCCGTATCTAAAGGACAAATTGTATACGCTCCTACGGACACCTATACCAATGAATCGATCCAAACGTTCATTGAAATTTTCAAAGACATTGCTACAGCTCTGAAGAAGTAAAATCAAAGGAGTACATGATTGTGCCCGAGAATGTTATCGCTGAGGTTGAGACGATCTCTCAACCTCAGCTTTCCAAGCCTAAAAAGATATGGACGTTTCCATTCCTACTTGCCATCCTCGGCGTGATTACTTTAGGTATCATCTCTCTGTTTACAGGGGTGTATGATATCTTCGGTCGAGAAGACGGCTGGGATATGTTCTTCATCACGCGGATTCCAAGAACGGTAGCTTTAATGCTGACCGGGGCGGCGATGGCCATGACCGGGCTGATCATGCAGCTGATGACCCAGAACAAAATGGTCGAGCCAACCACCATCGGAACTACGGAGTGGGCGGGTTTAGGTCTGCTTACAGTCTACTTGCTCATCCCTAGCCCATCCTTAGTTGTACGGATGACGGGGGCCATTATTTTCTCATTCGTCGGAACGATGGTGTTCTTCTTCTTCCTGAGAAGCGTTCGACTTCGCTCTTCTCTGATCGTTCCGATCATTGGATTAATGCTGGGGGCGGTCATCTCAGCATTGTCTACCTTTATGTCGCTCTTCTTTAACATGTCTCAGGTGATTGAAGGCTGGTTCATCGGATCCTTCGCTCCGGTTCAAGCCGGTCGTTATGAATATTTGTGGATTATCCTCCTTGTCACGTTCTTCATTTTTCTATATGCCAATCGTCTAACGTTAGCTGGATTGGGAGAAGACGTAGCCACTGCTTTAGGTGTGAATTACAAGCGACTGATTCTATTGGCGAATTTACTCATTGCGGTTGCTGTGGGGATTGTCGCCTCGGTCATTGGGAATCTTCCTTTCCTAGGATTGATTGTCCCGAACATCATATCTATGATTCGCGGCGATGATCTTCGCAGCAATCTCCCTTGGGTATGTGTCATGGGGATGGGGACGATCATGCTGTGCGATATCGTATCGAGGGTGATCATCATGCCATTCGAAGTGCCGGTCTCCTTAATTCTAGGGACCGTAGGCGCGGTCGTTTTCATCCTCATTTTGCTCAGACAACGAAGAAGCAGGAGGCTGTGATGAAGACCTTAACCGTGGATTCTCAACTCAGTACAAACCGCGATTCCAATGCCAGCCCTCGTGCTAGATCTGCCAGCGCATTTCGAACCAGGAAGGAAGCGAAACGCTACTGGATTTTACTCATGTCGTTCCTTGGTGTGGGTCTGCTTGCGGCATTGGGGTTGCTGCTTTATAACAATCCCGTCCCGGTGGATTCGCCGTCCTTCGTTCCTGTGGTCAAGCGACGGCTTGTAGCCATTGTCGCCATGTTCATTGCTGCATTGTGCCATAGCTTCTCCACCGTGGCGTTTCAGTCGGTAACGAGTAACCGGATGATTACCCCGTCTCTGCTCGGTTATGAATCCCTGTATTCAGCGATCCAGACCGGTACGTTGTTCTTCTTCGGGGCGGGTGCGCTTGTGAGCTTTACGGGGCCGGGTGCATTCTTCCTTCAGGTTTCGCTGATGATTCTGTTGAGCTTAATCTTGTATGGATGGCTGCTGTCCGGGAAGTATGGCAATCTGCAGCTAATGCTTCTCATCGGCATCATTATTGGAGCAGGTCTCAATTCCGTTTCAGGCTTTATGAGACGGATGCTGGCCCCATCGGAGTTTGACCTGCTGCAGTCCAGGCTGATCGGCTCGGTTAATAATGCGGATTCGGAATATTTTCCGATCGTCATTCCGCTGGTGGTCCTTACGGCTTTAGGTTTGTTCTTCTTCTCTAGAAAATTAAATGTCCTGGCGCTAGGCAAAGATGTGGCCACGACCTTCGGCGTGAACTATCAGAAGGGGATCATCTTCACGCTGGTCTTAGTCGCTGTCTTGATGGCGATTTCGACTTCATTGCTTGGTCCGTTGACCTTTTTTGGTTTTTTAGTGGCGATGCTGAGTTACCAAGCGGCACCCACGTATGATCACAGATATGTCTTTCCTATGGCTTTTGCTATCGGGTTTTGCATTCTCACTTCTGCGTATTTCTTGTTATATCACGTGTTTCATGCGCAAACAGTCGTAGGGGTCATTATTGAGCTGTTTGGTGGACTTACATTTCTTATCGTAATCTTAAGGAAGAGGTCGCTATGATAAGTATTCAGAACGCTAGAAAATGGTACGGGGAAGAGGTTAAAATCGGGCCCTTAAACATCGATATTCCGAAAGCCGGGGTCACTTCCTTAATTGGTCCGAACGGGGCGGGGAAGTCGACGACGCTTCTGATGATCGGCAGGTTGCTGAACATGGATGAAGGGCAAATTACCGTCGCCAATATGAATGTGACAACCTCGAAATCCGATGATCTAGCAAAGATCCTCACGATCTTGCGCCAAGAGAATCATTTCGTTACTAGACTGACCGTCAGACAGCTCGTGGGGTTCGGTAGATTTCCCTATTCCAAGGGAAGATTAACCAAGGAAGATGAAGTCATCATTTCGAAGTATATTGATTTTCTTAAACTGACGGACCTCGAGCATCGGTTTTTGGATGAGCTTTCAGGCGGGCAGAGACAAAGAGCCTATGTAGCCATGGTGCTCTGCCAGGAAACCGAGTACGTGCTGTTAGATGAACCGCTCAACAACTTGGACATTGCCCGTTCGGTACAGATGATGGAGCATCTGAAGATCGCCGCGAATGAGTTTGGCCGAACCATTCTTACCGTCATGCATGACATCAACTTCGCCGCCAAGTATTCCGATCGCATCTGCGCGATGAAGAATGGACAAATTGCCGCATTTGGTACGGTGCAAGAGATTATGAAGCCGGAAATCCTGTCAGACATTTTCGAAACGAACATTGAAATTATCGAAGGACCGTATGGTCCGATCGCAGTTTATTAGGTGAGCGGGAGATCAGTTAAGAGCATAAAGCTGTACGAGGCGAGTTTCAGGTTGTCCTGGGCTCGCCTTTTTGGTGTCTTTTGAACCAAGGAGAGCCCCTTGATTGAGCTAAATTGGCATTGGTTGAATCATTGCAGAAGGCGATTGATTATATGGAAGCTCACGTTCTTGATCCTGACCGATATCACGGTTGGTGATTATATTCGGCGGCGTCGGCTAACGCTGGCGGCACAAGAATTAATCAGCACAGACAGCATGGTGTTACTCCGAGTGAAGCCCGAAAAGGGATCGGAAAACTACAATCCAGGGACCTGTCCCAACCGCATTTGTAAATACCTACAGACAAATTTATTCGGAATGGCTGCCTTCAAATGGGTATGTGCCTGCTGAACTCCCGACTATTGAGGCTTATATCAGTCAAGATCTCTATAGTCCGAATTCCAAGAATGAAATCTGGCCTGCCGTAAAGTGAAATTGTACTATCAGAAGGCTTGATTCAGATTCAACGGAGAATCAAGTACATTGGACGAGGCTGATCTGCAGCCTTGAGCCCTATAAAAGTGATCACATGACACTGTCATCCCAATCTCCTGACAACTGTGAATTCCGCCGCCCCGGTGTTCAAAGGTAGAATGAAGCTACCAAGAGAAACGAAAGGACGGGAAAGGGATGGAGAATCGCGGCGGGAGAATTCGCTTGCTCGATATTCTGAGAGGGTTCGCGGTGTTGGGGACGCTGGGGACGAATATCTGGATTTTCGCGCATTTGGGAGACGTTAATTATGTCTTTACTTTTTATCATGCGGCGTGGTGGTCGTCGCTTCAGGACTTCGTGCGAGTCTTCGTGTTGTTCTTGGTCAACGGCAAGCTGCTGGGCTTGTTGACGATCATGTTTGGCGTTGGGTTGGAGATGAAGTATCGCCAGGCCTTGAAGCGGGGGAACGCCTGGCCGGGAATGTACCTTTGGACGTCGTTTATCCTGATGGCGGAAGGGTTGCTGCATTTTACACTGGTGATGGAGTATGACATTCTGATGAGCTACGGGATCACGGCGATCATTGCCGCTTTTATCGTCAAAGGCGGGGATCGGGCGATTCGGCGGGCGATGTGGATCTTTGGCGGGGGGCATGGAGGAATCATGCTGCTGATCCTGGGCTTCGGGATCTATCTCGGACTCTCCGGGGCGCATATCTCCATGGGAGATATGCGTGCGACGACAGCGTTATATGGCGGCGGCAGCTGGGTTCAACAGGTACAGGATCGCCTGGCGAATTTCGTGGCGCTCCGTTTGGAAGCGGTGTTTGTCATTCCCATGAACCTGTTTCTGTTCTTGCTGGGTATTCGGATGATGCGGTCTGGGGTATTTGCTCCGGATGAGAAGGGGAGACAGCATCGAAGAAAGCTGTTGAAGCTAGGTTTGGCGTTAGGAATTCCGCTGAATTTGCTGATGTTTATCCCCGGCGGGTATTTGGATTTCCCTGTACGGTACTTATTTGCCCCGCTTCTCTCGCTGGGGTATCTCGCACTCATCGCGAAGCTGGTTGAACGTTACGAAGGGCTGTGGCTGTGGCATCGGCTGGAGCAGGTGGGGCGGATGTCGCTGAGCTGCTATGTCTTGCAAAATATTACCGCTTCCCTTATTTTTTATGGATGGGGTTTGGGCTTGGGAGGCAAGGTCGACGCATTTACCACCGTTCTCATTTGGATGGCCATCTCCAGTTTCCAAATCGTCTTCGCCTCGCTGTGGTCCAAGCGGTTCCGATTCGGGCCGATGGAAGCGACGAGAAGGTGGATGACGAACCTCGCGGGCAAGCAGGCCGCTTGAGGATCAAGCATAAGGTGAGGATGCTAATTGTTTCGGAAGCTGTACCCTGAGGATCAAGTCGAGAAATTTCTACTGCTGGACGTTATTATCATTGTATTTCTAATGTACCGCGTCCTAGTGCTGGACGTTCCCTATCCGATCTTCATGAAAATCGGGTTTCTCCTCCTGTTCCTTGCCGTCTATTATGTCTGTCTATGGCATCGTCGCTGGTGGATGCTCCTGGGAAGCTGCGTTGGCTTCCTGCTGATTCTCGCGCTGAGCCTTTATGAAGGAATGGGGGCTTTGCTGTATGGCTTTGTGTTTGCAGATTTTTTGGGAAGGGCGGATCGCAAGCGAGTCATTGGCATCGGCATGGTTGGCATTGCCGCGATGTTCCTTCTGGCCGGTTGGATCCATGAAGGGGAGCCGGCGGGAGTCTTTCGGACGATTTATTTTCCCTTAATGGTGATTCAACTGGCGTACCCTCCGATCCTTCAGGTTCGAGAGGGGACGAAGGCGCTGAAGGAGAAGCTCAATCTCGCGAATGCTCAGCTGGAACGCTATATTCAGGAGGAGGAGCGGAACCGGATCGCCCGGGATCTTCATGATACGTTGGGACAAACCTTGACGATGATTAAGATGAAAAGCGAGCTGACCATCCGGTTAGTGGATCAACGCCCCGAACAAGCGAAGGAGGAGCTGCGCGATATCGTGAACACCTCCAGGCACGCTTTAAAGCAGGTGCGGGAGCTGGTGACCGGAATGAAGTTCGTTCCGCTGGAGAAGGAGATCGAGGTGGCGGGGGAGCTTTTGCATAAAGCCGGGATCCGGTTGGTTGTTACGAATCAGACGCCCTTAACTCCTCTATCCCCGGTGGCCGAAACGATGCTGGCGTTATCCGTCCGAGAGGCGGTGACGAACATTCTCAAGCATAGCGGGGCTAGTGAATGCACGCTCACCCGGTATGAACGGGATCAGCGGTTGTATCTCGAAGTAAGCGATAACGGCAATGGCCAGCTGGAGCCGGGAAAAGGCAACGGTGTACAGTCGTTCCAGGAACGGATGGCGACGCTGCAAGGGGATGTCGAAATGAAGCAGCGCCCGGGGCAGGGAACATCGATTACATTTATTGTACCGCTAATCGGAAATAGGGGGTGAAGCCGGATGATCCGTATCGTCATTGCCGAGGATCAACAAATGCTGCGAGGAGCGTTTAAATCGCTGTTGTCTTTTGAAGAGGACATGGAAGTTGTCGCCGAAGCGGAGGACGGAGAAGCCGCATGGGAAGCGATTGTGCGCTTAAAGCCCGACGTGTGCTTACTGGATATTGAGATTCCGGGGCTGACGGGGCTAGAGATTGCCGAGCGGCTCAAACAGTCTGGAAATCCGGCCAAAGTGATGATCGTGACCACCTTTGCCCGTCCGGGGTATTTACAGAAAGCGATGGACCTCAAATTAGAGGGGTATCTGCTAAAGGATGAGCCCATCGAGTTTCTGATCGATGCCATCCGCAGAGTGATAGCCGGTGAGCGCGTGATTAGCAAGGACCTGGCGGAGGTGCTGTTTCTTAGAGAGGACAATCCGCTGACCGAACGGGAGACTGAGGTGCTGCGGTTATCGCATGCCGGACGGTCAACTCGGGAAATTGCGGAGACGTTGTTTTTGACGGAAGGAACGGTCCGAAACTACTTATCCCTGGCGATTCAAAAGCTCGGGGTGGAGACCCGGCAGCAGGCCACGGAGCGGGCGAGGGAGCAAGGCTGGATTTAGGCGAAGGCAGGAGACCTTTGTTATAGTCTCGGTCTAATACTATTGTAGACCTTATCGTTCAACGATAAGGTCTTCTTTTTTTATTCTTGTGAAATCCGGCTGCGAATCTCCTCAAGCTGCTGCTCGATCCGCTTTAATTGAAGCTGGGTCTCAAGCTGCACTTGTTCGGCTGCTCTTTGCGACTTGGTGTTGATCACAAGGACGATAATGGTCAGCCCTGCACTGAAGATGGTCAACCCTCGGGCCAGTTGGTCGACATTCAGGTGGTTAACCGCTAATAAGCTGTCGGCTACCCCAGCCCCAACGAGAAATCCCCCGATGATCATCACCGTATTTAATAACCACTTCTGCTGAGTGAAAGTCCGCTGATCCGTTGGCCTAAACCAATTCGATAAGTTACGTTTCATGTAGAATTCCTGGTCTCCATTTCATGTCATCTCTTTCTTCTATTCTAGCAGAGGAGAATTTCGGGTGGAATGAGAAAAAGAGTTTCCCAATCACGTAAAAATCACTGTACTATATGTCATGATGAATATATTATGA